>NZ_JAFGYL010000026.1:0-60210 GCF_017491835.1 Pseudomonas sp. 67(2021) | reverse complement strand
CTAACACCCCATACCCCATTGCGCAGGTGCCCCATGACCGACCAGCAAGATCGCCCGGACAACCACGACGATTACGAAACCGACCACATCGAACACACCTCCTCCGGCACCGGCCTGGCGCTGCCCGGGCAAAACCTGCCGGACAAGGTCTACATCATCCCGATCCACAACCGTCCGTTCTTCCCGGCCCAGGTCCTGCCGGTCATCGTCAATGAAGAGCCGTGGGCCGAAACCCTCGAACTGGTCAGCAAGTCCGAACACCACTCCCTGGCCCTGTTCTTCATGGACACGCCCCAGGAAGACCCGCGCCATTTCGACACCGGCGCCCTCCCCGAATACGGCACGCTGGTCAAGGTTCACCACGCCAGCCGCGAAAACGGCAAACTGCAATTCGTCGCCCAGGGCCTGAGCCGTGTGCGCATCAAGACCTGGCTCAAACACCATCGCCCGCCGTACCTCGTCGAAGTCGAATACCCGCACCAGCCCACCGAGCCGACCGACGAGGTCAAGGCTTACGGCATGGCACTGATCAATGCGATCAAGGAGCTGTTGCCGCTCAACCCGCTGTACAGCGAAGAACTGAAGAACTACCTCAACCGCTTCAGCCCCAACGACCCGTCGCCGCTGACCGACTTCGCCGCCGCGCTGACCTCGGCGACCGGTCCCGAGCTGCAAGAAGTGCTCGACTGCGTGCCGATGCTCAAGCGCATGGAGAAAGTCCTGCCGATGCTGCGCAAGGAAGTCGAAGTCGCGCGCCTGCAAAAAGAGATTTCCGCTGAAGTTAACCGCAAGATCGGCGAGCATCAGCGTGAGTTTTTCCTCAAGGAACAGCTCAAGGTCATCCAGCAGGAACTCGGCCTGACCAAGGACGACCGAAGCGCCGACCTCGAACAGTTCCAGCAGCGCCTCGAAGGCAAAACCCTGCCGGCGCAGGTGCAGAAACGCCTCGAGGAAGAAACCCACAAACTGTCGATCCTCGAAACCGGCTCGCCGGAGTACGCGGTCACGCGCAATTATCTGGACTGGGCAACATCGGTGCCGTGGGGCGTGTACGGCGAGGACAAACTCGACCTCAAGCACGCGCGCAAAATCCTCGACAAGCATCACGCCGGTCTGGACGACATCAAGGATCGCATCCTCGAATTCCTCGCCGTTGGTGCCTATAAAGGCGAAATCAGCGGCTCGATCGTGTTGCTGGTCGGCCCGCCAGGCGTGGGTAAGACCAGCGTTGGCAAATCCATCGCCGAATCCCTCGGCCGGCCGTTCTACCGCTTCAGCGTCGGCGGCATGCGCGACGAAGCCGAGATCAAGGGCCACCGCCGCACCTACATCGGCGCGCAGCCGGGCAAACTGGTGCAGGCGTTGAAAGACGTCGAAGTGATGAACCCGGTGATCATGCTCGACGAGATCGACAAAATGGGCCAGAGCTACCAGGGCGACCCGGCCTCGGCGCTGCTGGAAACCCTCGATCCTGAGCAGAACGTTGAATTCCTCGACCACTACCTCGACCTGCGCATGGATCTGTCGAAGGTGCTGTTCGTCTGCACCGCCAACACCCTCGACTCGATCCCCGGCCCGTTGCTGGACCGGATGGAAGTGATTCGCCTGTCCGGCTACATCACCGAAGAAAAAGTCGCCATCGCCAAGCGTCACCTGTGGCCGAAACTGCTGGAAAAGGCCGGCGTATCAAAAGGCAGCCTGAGCATCAGCGACACCGCGCTCAAAGCCCTGATCGACGGCTATGCCCGTGAAGCCGGCGTGCGGCAGCTGGAAAAGCAGATGGGCAAACTGGTGCGCAAAGCGGTGATGAAGCTGATCGACGATCCGAAAGCGGTGATCAAACTCGGCCCGAAAGACCTCGAAGCCTCGCTGGGCCATCCTGTATTCCGCAATGAACAAGTGCTGTCCGGCACCGGCGTGATTACCGGCCTGGCCTGGACCAGCATGGGCGGCGCGACCTTGCCGATCGAAGCCACGCGGATTCATACACTCAACCGCGGCTTCAAGCTCACCGGGCAACTGGGCGATGTGATGAAGGAATCGGCAGAGATCGCCTACAGCTACGTCAGCTCGCACCTCAAGCAGTTTGGTGGAGACGCGAAGTTCTTCGACGAAGCCTTCGTCCACCTGCACGTACCGGAAGGCGCGACGCCAAAGGACGGCCCGAGCGCCGGCGTAACCATGGCCAGCGCCCTGCTATCCCTCGCGCGTAATCAGCCACCGAAAAAAGGCGTGGCGATGACCGGCGAACTGACCCTGACCGGGCATGTACTGCCGATCGGCGGCGTGCGCGAGAAAGTGATCGCAGCGCGCCGGCAGAAGATTTTCGAACTGATTCTGCCGGAGCCGAACCGGGGTAACTTTGAGGAACTGCCGGATTATCTGAAGGAAGGGATTACCGTGCACTTTGCGAAGAAGTTTGCGGATGTGGCGAAGGTGCTCTTCTGACAATCATGTAGTGCCTGCTATGTCGCTTTCGTGAGCAGGCTCGCTCCCACAGTGGTAAGCGGTGTCGACAGTTTTTGTATTCACCCCATCACCCTGTGGGAGCGAGCCTGCTCGCGAAGGCGGCAACTCTGGCGACGCCAATCCCCCGAACGTCACACTTCGTCTCATCTTCAGTTATGCTCGCCGTTCGTCGTAACCGCCGGAGCTGCTGACCTTATGTCCCCCACTCGCCTGTTTCTCCCCCTCGCCCTTTCCTTGCTGGCGGCCTGCGCCACGCAACCGAAACACAACGTGACCGTGGAAAAACAAAGCGAATGCCCCGTGCGGCTCAACGTCGGGCAAAACCTGATCATCAGCCTGCCAAGCAACCCGACCACCGGCTACCGCTGGGCGATTCAGGATTCGGCTGGCGGCGTGTTGCGCGCGCTCAGCCCGGAGGTTTACAGCAATCCGGAAGATGCCGGCGTGGTGGGCGCAGCGGGGGTTTCGACCTGGCGCTTCCAGGCCTTCGCGGCCGGCACCGGGCGCTTGCGCCTGACCTCGCAACAACCGTGGGCTCCGGAAGTGCTGCCAGTGGAAACCTTTGACTGCGCCATTTCCGTGGAATGATCGGGTTCGCGAATCCTTCTTCTCATTCGCGATAACCGCGCACGACCCCATGATCTATTCGTATAAAAAACTGTCATTTCTGTCAGTTACCAGTCCTTCCCACTCACGTTTAGAGTGGACGCAGAGCAGCTCCCCATGAGCTGTCGCGTACTCAAGGAACGGCCATGAGCACTCAAGACAAGGATTTCAAACCCCAAGCCAACGCCTTCACGTGCCAGATTGAAGACGCTGAGGCGTTCAGCTTTCCGTTAGTCAATGCATTCCGCACCGAGCGAATTACCATCACGGGCGCCGACTATCTCCCATTTGATCAGGATATTTACAAGATTGAGTTCACTTTCGATAACGACATCGTGACTGCCGAATACAACCTCGGCCATGCCAAGGTAAAGGTCGACACCGAGACGGGGAAGGCCAACATACGATATACGCCGATCAGCATGACCCTGAAGCTGACCGTTGACCATTTCTCCAAGTCCGTCTCCGGCGTATATGCCATCGATACGGTCCAGGACTACGGCGGTGTGATAACCCCTGGAATCAAGCTGAACGGGAATTTCGCAGTCAATTATATCGACACCTGAGACAGCCTTGGCCCGCCGAGCTGCGCAGAGCGTGACTCACAACTACAGATCGCCTCGTGCGCGGCGACTCAAGGTCGCCGAATCACCCGTCTTTAACCGCACCGAAGCGGCTTATCAGCAATTCAAGCATCCATGCCCCACTTTGGCTAAAATGCCGGCCTTTTCCACCGACACCGCCGGACGCCGCCGTGAGCAAAGAACCCGATCGCCTATTCGCCCAGCCTTTGGCCCAGGTGCCTGACTTCGCCTTCAATGAAGACGTGGTGCGGGTGTTCCCGGACATGATCAAGCGCTCGGTGCCGGGTTACCCGACCATCGTCGAAAACCTCGGCGTGCTCGCGGCGCAGTTCGCCCAGCCGAACAGCGTGCTCTACGACCTCGGTTCGTCGCTCGGCGCAGTCACGCAAGCCCTGCGCCGTCATGTGCGCACCGACGGCTGCCGGGTTATTGCTGTGGATAACTCGGCGGCGATGGTCGAGCGCTGTCGCGAATACCTCAACGGTCAGGATTCGATGTTTCAGGAACTGCTGCCGGTCGAGGTAATTGAGGGCGATATCCTCGCGCTGGAGTTTCAACCGGCCTCGGTGGTGGCGCTGAACTTCACCCTGCAATTCATCGCCCCGGACCAGCGCACCGCGTTGCTCTCGCGCATTCGCCAATCGTTGTTGCCCGGTGGCGCGCTGATTCTCTCGGAGAAGCTGCGCTTCAACGATGCCGAAGAGCATGCGCTGCTCACCGATCTGCACGTGGCGTTCAAACGCGCCAACGGCTATAGCGAACTGGAAATCGCCCAGAAGCGCAGCGCCATCGAAAATGTCATGAAGCCCGACAGCCTCGAAGAACACCGCGAACGCCTGCTGGCCGCCGGGTTCTCGAAAGTCGTGCCGTGGTTCCAGTGTCTTAACTTTGCCTCGTTGATTGCCTTGCCATGATTGATCTGTCCCCCCTCGCCCGCCGTCTGGCCGGTACCCCGCTGGCCGAATGGGCCAGCACGCTGCAAGCGCAACTCGACAAGAAAATGGAGAAGGGCCACGGCGATCTGGAGCGCTGGCAAAGTGCGCTGGACGCCTTGCCGAAAATCCAGCCAAGCGAAGTCGACCTGCTCAACGGCCTGAAACTCGACACCGATTGCGACGACGAAACTCGCGCGCAGATGCGCACCGCGCTGATGGGGCTGTCGCCGTGGCGCAAAGGGCCGTTCGATCTGTTCGGTGTGCATGTCGACACCGAATGGCGCTCGGACTGGAAGTGGTCGCGCGTCTCCCCGCACCTCGACCTGAAGGGCAAACGCATCCTCGATGTCGGCTGCGGCAACGGCTACTACATGTGGCGCATGCTAGGCGCCGGTGCCGACAGCGTGATCGGGGTCGACCCGAACTGGCTGTTCTTCTGCCAGTTCCAGGCGGTGCAGCGTTACTTGTCCGAGCCGAATGCCTGGCACCTGCCGTTTCCGTTTGAAGACCTGCCGCCGAATCTGGAAGGCTTCGACACGGTGTTTTCCATGGGCGTGTTCTATCACCGTCGCTCGCCGATCGAGCATTTGCTGGCGCTGAAGGATTGCCTGGTCAAGGGTGGGGAACTGGTGCTGGAAACCCTGGTGGTCGAAGGCGACAAGCACCAAGTGCTGGTGCCGGAAGATCGCTACGCGCAGATGCGCAACGTGTGGTTTTTGCCGTCGGTGCCGGCGCTGGAATTGTGGCTGCGGCGCGCCGGGTTCAGCGATATTCGTTGTGTGGATGTCAGTACCACGACGGTGGAAGAACAACGCGGGACGGAGTGGATGAAGTATCAGTCGCTGAGCGATTTTCTGGATCCTGAGGATCACAGCAAAACCATTGAAGGGCTGCCGGCGCCGATGCGGGCGGTTATCGTCGCCAGGAAGTAAGCGTATTTTCCCATGACCGCGGTGGGCCTGCCCCTCACCCCAGCCCTCTCCCCGGGGAGAGGGAACTGATTGTTGAGCTTTTCAAAACTTGCGTCCGACTCGGTATTTCAGTTCGGCGGATTTGGTCCATCCAACTCGGTCGGTCCCCTCTCCCTCTGGGAGAGGGTTAGGGTGAGGGGCTTTTGGTGCGTCTGGCGCGGAAAAACTCGGTCAGCACCGCACCACATTCTTCAGCCAGCACCCCGCCCTCATACAACACCCGGTGATTCAAAAAGCCCTGGGTAAAAAACTGTCCCTGACTCTGAACAATCCCGGCCTTGGGTTCCAGCGCGCCATACACCACCCGCGCCACTCGCGAATGCACGATCAGCCCGGCGCACATGCTGCACGGTTCCAGCGTCACATACAGCGTGCTGCCCGGCAGGCGATAGTTATCCACCGCCTGCGCGGCGGCGCGGATCGCGACCATTTCGGCGTGGGCACTCGGGTCGCTGGTGCTGATCGGGCAATTGAAGCCGCGACCGATGATCACGCCATCCTGCACCAGCACCGCGCCCACCGGCACCTCACCGAGGGCGGCGCCCTGTGCGGCGAGGGTCAGGGCTTCGCGCATGAAGTCGCGGTCACGGCTGCGGTCGATGATCGCCGCCGGGCGGATCTGGCGCATCACTTCACCTCGATCGCGGCCATCAGGCCGGTTTCCATGTGGTCGATGACATGGCAGTGGAACATCCACACCCCCGGGTTATCCGCCACCAGCGCCACTTGCGCACGCTCGTTCTTGCCCAGCAGATAGGTGTCGGTGAAATACGGAATGACTTTGTGCCGGTTCGACGCGATCACCTTGAAGCTCATGCCGTGCAGGTGGATCGGGTGCTGGTACTGGGTCATGTTCTTCAATTCGAAAATATAGCTCTGACCCAGTTTCAGGCTGGCAATCGGTCGGTCAGCACAGGTCTTGTCTGTGATGTCCCAAGCCTTGCCGTTGATCTGCCACAGGCTCGGCGGTTTGCCGTTTTCGGTGTTCACCGAGACCGAGCCGACCCATTCGAAATTGAAGTTGAGTTTCTCCGCATTGGCCAGATCCGGCTCGGCCACCGGGTTGGCCGGCAGGGCTTTCGGCCAGTCCGTCGGCGCGTCGGTGTTGGCGACTGAACGTAGCGTGCCCAGACGCACCGGGCCGTTACGCAGCGACAACTCTTCACCCGCCGCCGGGGCCTTGATCGCCAGGCAAATGCGCATGCCAGGGCCGAGCCAGTATTCCTTGCCCAACGGGCGGGGCTCGACCGGGTTGCCATCCAGCGCGTAGATCTTCGCTTCGACACCGGGGATGTTGATGCGATAGGTCAGGGTGTTATCGAGATTGAGCAAACGCACCCGGGTGATCTGCCCGGCCGGCAGATCAATCACCGGCAACGGCACGCCATTGATCGTCGACAGACGCCCGGCGGTACCGCCACGGGCCGCTTCGCGGGGGATGCTGAACTCGACGAACTGGCCTTGCTCGTCGATGTGCCAGTTCTTCAGGCTCAGGGTTTTCTCGTACTTGAACCCGGTCGGCTCGCGTTCTTCGATGATCAGCGGCCCGACCAGCCCGCGCCCCAGTTCCTCGCTGCTGCTGACATGCGGGTGATACCAGTAGCTGCCGGCGTCGGGCACGCGGAATTTGTAGTCGAAGTATTCGCCCGGCAATACCGGCAGTTGCGACACATAAGGCACGCCGTCCATTTCCAGCGGCAGGCGGATGCCGTGCCAGTGGATGGTGGTCGCCACCGGCAGGTGATTGATGAAACGCACCCGCAGCCATTCGCCCTGGCGCACGCGCAACTCGGTGCCCGGTGCCGACGGGCCGAACGCCCAGGCTTCGGTCTTGTGCCCCGGCACCAGCTCGACCTCGAGCGGCGCGGCGATCAGTTCATAGTCGTGGCCGGCCTCGGCGTCGGCCATCTTGCCCAGCCAGTAACGCGACGCGCCTCCCGCGCCCACGCCAACGACAACAAGACCGGCCAGGCCACCGAGGATTTGGCGACGGGTAAAGGACATGAACTCAACTACCTCACGTATCAGCGACAGACCCCGAGGGATCCGCAAAAAGGCGAATACGATACACCCGCAGTTGAGAAACAGTAAGGGCGACCTGCGGCCGCACGTCTTGTCGGCCTTATGCGCGCAGCCCGGTAATCAGGTGCAGCACGCCGCCCTCAAGCGGCATGACGCCCGCCACACCGGCTACACTCAGGGCCTGACGGTCGACACGGGCCTCGTCATGCAACGTCACGCGCACCCGGGTCAGCGCCAGCGGTTGCTGCGACTTGAGGTTATCCACACCGCCCAGCGCCGCTACGATCTCGGCGCTCAAGCCGGCAATCGGTTCGGCGACGGCTTTCACCTCATCCGGTACCAGATCCGGCGTCAGTGCTTTCCAGAATGCCTGCTGCAATTTGTCGAACATTTTCAATTCTCCATAACCGGTGAGGCATCGACTTTCGCCCCATGAAACTGCTGCAAGGCTGCGCGCACGTCGGCGGCGCTTTCCAGGTTCGAGACCTGTTCGGCGATGATTCGACAGTCGGCCAGATTCACTTCGCGCACCGCCGACTTGATCGCCGGAATCAACGGCACGCTTACCGAAAGCTCATCCACACCCAGCCCCAGCAGCAACGGCACCGCAAGGCGTTCAGACGCCATGGCGCCGCAGACGCCGACCCATTTTCTGTGGGCATGGGCCGCCTTAACCGTCATCGCGATCAGGCGCAGCACCGAAGGGTGAAAGCTGTCCGCCTGGCTGGCCAGACGCGGATGATCGCGATCCATGGCCAAGGTGTATTGGGTGAGATCGTTGGTGCCGATGGAAAAGAAATCCACGTGCGGCGCCAGCACATCGGCCATCAGCGCGGCGGCTGGCACTTCGATCATGATTCCCAGTTTCGGCAGATGCGCCAGGCCCAGCGCCCGCGCTTCTTGCTCAAGAATCTGCCGCGCCAGACGCAGTTCGGCCAAATTCGTGACCATCGGCAACATGATGTGCAGGCGCGTCAGTTCACAGCAGGCGAGGATTGCACGGAACTGCTCGCGCAACAGTTGCGGTCGCTCAAGGCACAGTCGAATGCCGCGCAAGCCGAGGAAAGGATTGGTTTCGCTGTCCATCGGCACATAAGCCAGCGGTTTGTCGCCACCGACATCGAGGGTGCGCACCACCAGATTGTGTGCCGGCCCGATCGTGCGCGCGATGGCGCTGTAGGTGGCCACTTGTTCATCGTGGCTCGGCGCTTGCTGGCGACCCAGGTAGAGAAATTCCGAACGCAGCAGGCCAACGCCGCTCGCGCCCAGCTCCATGGCCTGGGCGGTTTCGCCCTGCGAGGCAACGTTGGCGGTGACTTCGATGTGCTGACCGTCACGGGTACAAGCCGCCTCGCTGGCCTGCGCCAGTTCCTGCTGATGACGCTGGCGCTGGCGCTCATGCCGCGTGCGCAATTGATCGATGGACTCGGCGTCCGGGTGCAACTGCAATTCGCCTTTGTCGGCATCGAGCAGCACCCGCGTGCCGTTGCCGAGCCCGAGCATTTGCAATGGCATACCGCAGATCGCCGGCAAACCGCAGGCCCGCGCGAGGATCGCGACATGGCTGGTGGCGCCGCCGCCAACGGTGGCAAACCCGAGCACCTTGCGCGTATCGAGCCCGGCGGTCTGCGAAGGGGTCAGCTGATCGGCGATCAGAATGGTGTCGTCCGGCAACTCCAGCGTCTGCTCGTGAACACCGAGGATCAGCTTCAGCACGCGCTGGCCGACATCATCCAGATCCGCCGCGCGCTCAGCCAGCAAGGCATTGCCCAGCGAGCGAAACATCGCCGCCGTTGCATCGGTGCTGGTCTTCCAGGCAAACGCCGCGCTGTTGCCCGCGTCAATCAGCGCCCTGGCCTGATCCAGCAGGCTCGGGTCGGCCAGCAGTTCCTGATGCGCCTTGAAAATCTCCGCCTGCGCCTGGCCGCTGGCGGTGTCGCGCAGATGTTGCAGGGCCATGTCGGCTTCGATCAGGGCCTGGCTCAACGCCTCCCGTTCGCTTGGCGGCTCGGCGCCGAACTCGCTGACCGTGAGCGACGCTTCGACGATCTGCATGACTTGTCCCAACGCCGAACCGGGCGAGGCGCAGACACCGCGCAGGATGTTCGGCATTTCTGCTGCATCGACTTCGACCGGCGCGGGCGCTGTGACCGCTTCGCCGCAGCCTTCGCTCAGCAAGCGTGTCAGCGCATCGACGGCGGCTACGGCATCTTCACCTTCGGCGCTGACCTGCACGCTGTCGCCATGGGCCGTCTGCAACGCCATGATTGCCACCAGGGATTTGCCGTTGGCTTGCGCTTGCAACTTGTGCAGATGAATGGTCGCTGAAAATGCTTTGGCCGCTTGGGCAAATACTGCCGCCGGCCGCGCGTGCAGGCCATTGGGATTGGGCAGGTTGATCGGCTGCGAGAACACCGCGTCTCCCGGCATCGGCGCTGGATGTTCGCCGACGGCTGCGCCGACCACGACGTCCAGCACTGGCTGGCCCACCTCGACCAACCCGGTTGAGCCAACGAGTGAATCGAACGGCTCGCCGCTGACCACCAGCATCAAGGTCAACAAACTGCGCGCGTGCAGGGCAATATAGTCAGCATCGAAGTCGATCAGCGCCTGCCCCGCTTCGACCCGCTGCCCCGCTTCAACGCGACGGGTGAATCCTTCGCCGGCGAGATTCACCGTGTCCAGGCCGATATGCATCAACACCTGCACACCCGCGTCACTGGTGATGGTGAGCGCGTGCCCGCTGGCCTGCACGTCGCTGACCACACCAGCCAGCGGTGCGCAGAGCGTTGACGAAGTCGGGTCGATGCACAACCCGTCGCCGATGATCCGCCCGGCAAATACCGGGTCGGGCACCTGGTCCAGCGCCATCAGCACGCCGGATAAAGGAGCCAGCAGCTGCAATTGTTGGGGTGTGGCCATGACATCACCTGAGCTTGTATTGATTGAATGAGCGGTCGCAGCCGCTTTGCTTATTTCCACCAGTATTCAACCTGCAAGCCGACATTGGCGCCGTGCCGTGCGTTGCCGAAGGCGCCGGTGTCGGACAGCGCCGAACCTTTGGCCAACAGGTTGGCGGCACGCTTGGCTGCCTTGTTCCAGCTGGCATAGGTGTAATACAGACGCACCTCGGGCCGCGCCCAGAATTCCGGGCCTTTCGGTGACCAGGTCGGTGCAAAGGTGAACTTGCTCAGCTTGCGCGTGCCGTCCGCCGCCTCGACCTGATCGTGCCCCAGTTCGGTCACCAGTTTGAACTGCTCGCTCAGCGCATAGGCCGGGCGCACGCCGAGTGACAGCCAGTTCTGGTCGGCGCCGCCCTGACGAATATCTTTCTGATACACCGCCTGGAATTGTCCGCCAAAACGCGGCGTCAGTTGCCAGTCGAAGAACTCGACGATGCGATAGCTCTTGTTGCGGTCATCGAGCCTGACGTTACCGGTATAGCCCAATCCGGTGCCCGGCCCTTCGCCGTATTGCAGCGCCAGTTTGTTCTTGCCACCGAAAAAGTCTTGCTGCACATGCTGGGTGGTGATCGCCCAGCCACGGTGGGCATCGCGGCTGTCGGGCTTGTCGATGTAACTCAGGCCGAACTCCAGTTCACCGCCCGGGTTACTGTTGAAACCGCCGACGTTGAAGTCATGGCGGTTGATGTAATCCTTTTGGTAAAGGTTGTCCTTGCGCGAAAAGGCGTAGCTGTATTTCAGGCCGCCGAGCAACACGTCTTCAATGCCTGCCCCGGTGGCGCTCTGGTTCCAGTAATAGAAATCGGAAATATGGATGTCGTTACGTTTGTAGTAACGCCGCCCTGCCCACAGCGAGCCGCCATTGAGCGCGGGCATCGCCGACCACTGCGCATACGCCTGCGGCAAACGAATCGAGCCGTTGTCTTCCTTGAACGTCAGGCTGCGGTCGTAGCGGTTATACAGCGAGGCCATGCCGTCGACGCTCAGCACCGAGCCGTCGTCGAGGGTGTACAGATCCTGGCGCAGCTCGAGCTCACCGTACTGCTCGCACTCGTTACCGAGGCGATATTTGGTCTGCGCGCCGGGCAACTGGAAACACGACTGGCTGCCGCTGTTGACCGATGTACCGACACCGCTGCGCAGATAGCCGCCGAACTCCAGCGCATGTGATGACGTGGGCATTGCCAGACAAATCCCCGCGACTGCCAGACTGTAATTTATGGTTGCTCTCATATATGCCACCCGTTGTTTTTATTGTGTGGTTGCAGGAATTCAGCGCGCACAAATCCCCCGCGCAGCGTTCTGCGTGTTTTTTCAAAGGTTGTTATTCAGTTAAAAAATCAGGGGTCGGTCAGGTGCAGCACGAAGGATTCGTAAGGTCGCAACTGCAGCAAACTCGTGCGCTGCGGGCAGTCCGGGTAATTGCTGATCAACAAGCGCTGCTCCTGGGCTTCGTCGATCAGTGCCGGTAGCTCGACCTCACAGGCGGTGCCATAAAAATTGTTCACCACTAACAAGCGCTCTCCCTTTCCCTCGCGCAGGTACGCCCAGACCTGTGGATGCTCCGGCAACAACTGCCGATAGACGCCGTCGGAGATCAACGCCTCAGTGCGGCGCAAGGCGATCAGGCGCCGATAGTGATGCAGCACCGATTCCGGGTCGTGCAGTTGATGCGCGACATTGATCTGTGCGGCATTGGCCGGCACACCAATCCATGGTTCGCTGCGCGTGAAGCCGGCGTTGTGCCCGGCGTGCCAGTGCATCGGCGTGCGCCCGTTGTCGCGGGACTTCTGCATGATCGCCGCCATGTTGTCGAGGTCGCTGGTGCCGGCTTCACGCTTGAGGCGAAAGATATTCAGGGTTTCGACGTCACGGTATTGCTCGATGCTCTCGAATCCGGGATTGGTCATTCCCAACTCTTCGCCCTGATAGACGAAGGGCGTGCCCTGCAGAAAGTGCAGCGCAGTGCCGAGCATCTTCGCCGACAGCTCGCGGTATTCGCCGTCGTTGCCGAATCGCGAGACCACCCGTGGCTGATCGTGGTTACACCAGAACAGCGCATTCCAGCCGCCACCCGCCTGCATGCCGGTCTGCCAGTCGGACAGGATCTGCTTGAGCTGGAGGAAGTCGAAATCGGCGCGGACCCACTTCTGCAGGTTCGGGTAATCGACCTTCAAGTGATGAAAGTTGAAGGTCATCGACAATTCTTTCGACTGCGGATTGGAGTAGCGGATGCAGTGTTCGAGGCGGGTCGAGGACATCTCGCCGACGTTGATCAGCTCATGCCCTTCGAAGACTTCGCGGTGCATTTGCTGCAAGTACGCATGCACGTTAGGCCCATCGGTGTAGAAGCGCCGACCGTCGCTGTCGTCCTCGGGGAAGTCCGCCGGTTTCGAGATCAGATTGATCACGTCCAGACGAAAGCCACCGACACCCTTGTCGCGCCAGAAACGCATCATCTTGAACACTTCGTCGCGGACCTTGGGGTTGTCCCAATTGAGGTCGGCCTGGGTGTGGTCGAACAGGTGCAGGTAATACTGGCCGGTCTGCGCTTCGTACTCCCAGGCCGAGCCGCCGAATTTGGATTCCCAATTGTTCGGCTGGTCGCGCCAGATGTAGAAGTCACGGTAAGGGTTGTCGAGGCTGCTGCGGGCCTGCTGGAACCAGACGTGCTCGATCGAGGTGTGGTTGACCACGATGTCGAGCATCAGCTTGATGCCGCGTTTGCCCGCTTCGGCGATCAGCAGCTCACAGTCGGCCATGCTGCCGTAGCTCGGATCGACCGCGTAGTAGTCGCTGATGTCGTAGCCGTTGTCGCGCTGCGGCGAGCGCAGGAACGGCGTGATCCACAGGTAATCGACTCCCAGCCATTGCAGATAATCGAGCTTGGCGACGATGCCGAGCAGATCGCCAGTGGCGTTGCCGGCATGGCTGTGGAAGCTCTTCGGGTAGATCTGGTAGATCACCGAACGTTGCCAGTCTTGCATGGCGCAACTCCTTTATTGATTTCAGGCAACCCGGTAACCCGGACGGACGATCTTCATGCTCAGCACGCAGGTCAGGGCAAACGGCACGAGCATGGCGATCAGCATCCCGATGACGAACATCGGGATGAACTGCGGAACGATCGAGATGAAACCGGGCAAGCCACCGACGCCGATGGCCGAGGCCTGGATCTTGTTCAGTGAGAGGAACATGCAACCCAGCGCCGAACCGGCCAGCGCGGCGTAGAACGGAAACTTGTAGCGCAGGTTGACGCCGAACATCGCCGGCTCGGTGATGCCGAAATACGCGGAAATCGCCGAGGTCGAGGCCATGCTCTTGTCCCGCGCATTGCGCGTCATCCAGAACACCGCCAGGGCCGCACTGCCCTGCGCCAGATTGGACATGACAATCATCGGCCAGATGAACGTGCCGCCCTGGCTCGAAATCAATTGCAGGTCCACGGCGAGGAACATGTGGTGCATGCCGGTGATCACCAGCGGCGCATACAACAGGCCGAAAATCAGACCGCCCACCAGCGGCGCCAGATCGAACAGCATCACCAGCCCTTCGGTGATGTAGATGCCGATATGCCGGGTCACCGGGCCGATGATCGCCAACGCCAGCACGCCAGTGACAACGATGGTGGTGATCGGCACCACCAGCAACTGCACCGCGTTGGGCACGCGTGCGCGCAGCCATTTTTCGATCACGCTCATTACGTACGCCGCCAGCAGGATCGGCAGGATCTGCCCTTGGTAACCGACCTTTTCCACCTGGAACAGGCCGAGGATGTCGAAGTACGGCAGTTGCTGCCCGTCCAGCCCGGCCACGGCCTTGCCGTAATTCCAGGCGTTGAGCAGGTCCGGGTGCACCAGCATCAGACCGAGGACGATGCCGAGGATTTCGCTGCCGCCGAAACGCTTGGCTGCCGACCAGCCCACCAGCGCCGGAAGGAACACGAACGAGGTGTTGGCCATCAGATTGATCAGGCTCCACAACCCGCCGAGATTGGGATAGGCATCGAGCAGGATCTGCCCCTCGATGAACATGCCCTTGGCGCCGAGCAGGTTGTTGATGCCCATCAACAGGCCGGCAATGATCAGCGCCGGCAGGATCGGCATGAACACATCGGAAAACACCCGCACCAGCCGCTGCATGGCGTTTATCTTCTCGGCGCTTTTCTGTTTAACGTCGGCGATGGTCGATGCCGCAAGGCCAGTCTGCTGGCGCAGTTCGGCATAAACCTTTTCAACATCACCCGGGCCGATCACCACTTGATACAACCCGCCGGTGAAGAACGAACCCTTGACCAGATCGATGCCATTGAGCGCGGCCACATTCACCAGCGCGGGGTTCTTCAGCGCCAGGCGCAAACGCGTGACGCAATGCGCCGCCTGCTCGATGTTGTCACGGCCACCAAGGCTTTCCAGCAGCTCCTTGGCGATGTTCGGATAGTCATGGCTCATGCTTGTTCTTCCGTCGTGGATTGTTGTTATTGGCAGCACGCCGAAACGAAAAATACTCGTCTGTACGAGTTAATGCAACAACTCGTCTGTACGAGTTTGCATCCGTGGATGAACGTCAGAAAAACGCGGATTCTTCCTACTCTGACCTAAGATGTTTTCCTTCGTCCGCATGGACAAACCCCTACCCTGCCCTTAAGGTTCGGGGTTTTGAGCACCGTCGGCACAGAGCCCAGCCATGAGCAAGTACAACCAGATCTACAGCGATTTGCTTGCCAGTATCACCACCCAGCGCCTGGAGCGCGGCGCCCGGCTGCCTTCCGAAACCGAACTGATGGACACCTATCAGGCCAGCCGTGGCACGGTGCGCAAGGCCATCGACCAGTTGCAGGAGCGCGGTTTCGCTCAGAAGATTCACGGCAAAGGCGCGTTCGTGCTGTCGACCAACCCGATCGAATTCCAGCTCGGCGGCATCGTCAGCTTCCAGGAGACCCACCCGCGACTGGGCAACGACGTCAGCACCGAAGTGGTCGAGATGTGTCAGGTGCCGCTTGAAGGTGCATTGCTTGAACATATCAATGCCGAGCCCGGCAGCCCGATCACCCGGATCAAACGGGTGCGGCGCATCGACGGCAAACGCGTCATCCTCGACATCAACCACTTCGTCAGCGAGGTGATCCCCGACCTGTCAGCAGACATCGCCGAACATTCGATCTACGCCCACATCGAACAGACCCTGCAACTGCAGATCGCCTACGCCCAGCGCACCATCGAAGCCGTACCGTCCAGCAAGGACGACCAACAACACCTGGACCTCGACGGCCAGAGCCATGTCATCGTGGTCAGCAACCAGACCTTCCTGCAGGACGGCCGCCAGTTCGAGTACACCGAATCGCGGCATACGCTGGACAAGTTCTATTTTTCGGATGTGGCGCGGCGCTGACGTTCGCCAACAGGCGAGCCCATTTCAAAATATGTGATTCGCTGACAAGCCGCGATGACCTCCGGTAGTATGCCGCCGTGGCTATGGAACACCTTCCTTCTATCCTCCATGAACTAGGGGTTCCGCTCTCCACACCGCGCCTGCTTATTGCAGGCGTTTTCGTATCGATTGCACAGGTGAGCTTCAGCTCACTGGAAACGGCGACCAAGGAAGAAATCATGATGAATCAGGAGCTGTTCCTGCGGCGCCGTACAAAACTGCACGTTCCTGCGGGCTCTGGCGGAGCCACACGCGCGCAGGTCGCATCAGCTGTCAAAGAAGTTACAGCGTTTCGATGCGTTCTCTCCGAGCCGCTGATCGAGCGAATCAGCATGCTCTCTGCGGTCGAACTCAAGAACTGGCTGCGTGAAGTCATTCGAGTCCTGCGGCGGCGCAGCGGTGCTCATGTACATCACCGACCGTTTTATCCTGACTTCCCCAATCAAGTCCTCGAAGCGACAGAGGCGGAGTTGTATCTCAACGCCGTCATTCACTACCACACACTTCGGCGCCTGCCACCCAGCGAACAGGTTCGGCCAGCCATGCTTGAAGGCAACTTCATCCATTGGGTCATCGAACCGGGAAGTGTCAGCGAGTTCGAGGCATTGCTGGAGCCGCTGGTCTCATCACGCACCTCGCTGTCCGAAGAGGAAGCTGCGGATGTCGGCTGGTTTATCCGAACGTACAAAAACGATGTGTTCCGTCTACTGCCCGAGACCATCCCGTTTCGCGAGATTCGCGCGCTGGTTGGCGGCGCACTGATCCTGCATATCGACGACGATGCGCAGGTTGAGGCCTTCCTTGAGCAAAATGTCGAAACGGCAACGGACGTGCTGCGCGTGGCGATCGCACTGCATGGTGGAGACGTGTCGCTGGCAACAGCGCAGACGCGCTTTGGCAAAATGAAACGCTCGATGCGGCGCAAGCTGTTGCGCCTGCTCGACCGCACGCCCAACGCTACGGAAGATGTGATGCGCCAGGCCGAACGCTGGAAACGACTGGCCGAAGTCCTGCATCCAGGCGATTACGCTGAGAAGTATCCGCGAGCATTCGCGGCCATCACCGCAGCGCGACGCAACGATCCGCCGCCCTCGTTCGGGTCGCGTGTCGAAACCATGCTTGCCCAACGCCAGATCGCCGCGCTTACGCCGGTGCTGCAGGATCGTCCCGGAGAATTCGCGCGCCGTCTGGACGTGATGTTACGGCGTGCCACAGAACCAGACGCGGTGCTCGACGCCTTTGCGGCTGTCGCGGCGCAAGTGTCCTCACCTGTGCTGCTGCAATTGCTGGCCCAGGTAAATGCCCCGCGTCCCCTGCCCTTGAGGGCGTTCACACCAAAAGGAGCGCTGGCGAAAGTCTTCGGCACTGCTGATCGTCGAGAGTCGATCGCACCGCAGGTATTGGCACGTGCCGCACAGATTTGCGAGAACGCCCTGATCGCGCGTTTCACGTTGCTGCCACCACTAGGGCGTTGTTTCATCGATCCGGCGTTGCGCGAATACCGGGTGCCACTGGCACAGCGCGCCGCAGCGAAGTCGCTGCGCACGCTGGTGCGCGGCAGTCGACTGCCGATGCCCGACACGCGATTCATTCGCCTGTTCCTGTGGTGGAAGAATGGTCGTGACCGTACGGACATCGACTTGTCGGCCGCCTTCTTCGACACCGACTTCGTCTTCAAGGAAGCGATCGCCTATTACAACCTCAAAGGTTATGGCGGTTACCACAGCGGCGACATCGTCGACGCGCCCAACGGCGCCTCCGAATTCATCGACCTCGACCTTGATGTTCTCGTCAAAAAGGGCGTCCGCTATGTCGTCACGTCCCTCAATTCGTTTACCTGGCAGCCATATTGTGATCTTCCGGAATGCTTCGCAGGCTGGATGGCCCGCGCCGACACGGCATCTGGCGAAGTGTTCGAGCCGCGCACCGTAGTCGACCGCATCGATATCGCCTCCGACACCGGTATCTGTCTACCTTTCGTGATGGACTTACAGGAAGGTCGCATGATCTGGGCCGATCTGGGGCTGACTTCATCGCCCCGCTGGAACAACGTTGACAACAACCTCAGCGGAGTTTCGTTGATGCTGCGCGCCCTGGTGCATACACCAAGGCCGGACCTGCACACGCTTTTCGATTTACATGTGCGGGCACGAGGCGAACGAGTGGCCTCTGCTGAGCAGGCGCAGAGGGTGTTCGCACCTGAACAAGGGCTGACTCCGTTCGATACGGATCTGATTCGGTCTGAATATCTTTGATATCTGCGAAGGCATTGGCTCACTTTCAAAAGGACAACACGCGGTAGCCGAGTAACACCCTCCCCTTGAGCACATCGGTCATCTTCCGCCTTTGTGTCTCAAGGATGAACACCCGCATGACCGCTCCCGAACGTCGTCTGCTGCCAAACGCAGCGGACAAAACCGCCCTCAAAGCCATCGCCACGACCATTGTGCAGAACTGCCCAAGTCTGCTCGATGCGGCCCGGCAAGTTGCGATCGAACTGCTGACCGACAAAGGGCTATCCGGCCTCGATCCCGACCAGGTTTATTTCCATCGATTCAAAACGGCGCAAAGCAGCGCGCTGACCTTTACCGGTTGGGAACACTTGCTGGAAAAGCCTTATGAAACGCTCACCCTCACGCAGTTGGTGATCCATCGCTTTCGTGCGACCGATCAAGACAACGCAGATTTGCTGGGCCTTTACTGTGGCTTCTACTCGGATGGCCCGGACGCGGAGAATTTCAATCAGGACAACGAAGTGCGACTGCTTGGCAGCGATGTGCTGAAGGCATTCTGGGCCGTTGATTTCAGCACGCGTTACAGCGATCAATTGGCCAAATTCTGGCAAACCTCGTCGGAAGATTTCCGCGCCATGGCCAAGTGCAGTTTCCTCAGTCAGGCGGTGCAGGCGCTGCAACAGGGGGACGTTGACGGCAATGATTTTCAACGCATCGTCAGCTCGCTGATCGGCCCCGTTACCTGGCCGGTAACCCTGCAAATGCTCCGATCGACGTACCCGGTCGGCGCGCAGGTGCGCACGCTGGATCTGGACGGTCACGTCGCCACTAACGTGCTGCGTCTGGTCGAAGACAGTGGCCGGCAGACCCTTTACCTGCCGGGACAAGCCCAGGCCTTTCGGCTGATGGACACTGCGGCGGATCTGCACTGGTGGTTGCTCGAACAGATGAATTCAGAGCAGAAACGCCCTTTGTTTCTCAAGCACTTCTCGCTGGCTGACAGCAATCACATCACCGAGAACCTCACTGATTTGATGAACCGTTTGGTGAGCACCTGGGGTCACAGCGATCACCGGATGATCAACCGCAGCAACGTTGCGATCAGCGGTGATGCCTTCACGTGGTTAAGCGATTCGACTCGCGCGGGCATGGCTGCCGAGGCGCATCTGGTGCTCACGTCCAACAGTGATCTGCGCAAGAAACTCTGGACCGGGTATCTGAGCGCCGGGCTGAAAGTGTTCGGCCCGATGGCGGCCGTGGGCTGGCCGGTGGCTTTGCCCTTGATCGGCGCCGGCGTCGCGAACATGGGGCTGAACATCGATCAGGCGATCAACGGCATTACGGCGACCGAACGTAGAGCCGGGGTGATCGGTGCGGTGCTCAGCGCTATCGAAACCGTATTCAATGTGCCGTTCCTGATCGGCACCGGCGCGCAACTGGAAGTCGGGCCACAGGTCGAGTATGCCGAGGCTGAAGAGATGCGTGGTCTGGTCGAGCTTGCCTCGGCTGACACGCGATTATTGCCACCTGTGGATCCGCCACCCGTCACAGCGGCTGAAGAAGCGAGCAGCGAGTTGGCAAACGAGATACCCAGCGGGGCGACATTCGTCGACGTCACTGAGCCCTTGAATACGCCTGCTACACGGCAAGGTTCGACATTTCCACAAGTACCTGCCAGCTATCGATGCAACGAGTTACTTGCGCAACATTCCGTAGAGGCGACGCCGGGGAAATACGAAGGCATTTACCGCCTCGACAACGAGCCCGGTCATGCCATCGAAATGGATGGCGCCGCCTATTACGTGCGCTACTTCGCCGACTCGCAGGACAGCGGCAACTGGGCAATCATCAATCCCGAGCGCCCCAATCAGTTCGCTTATTCGTTGCCGGTCCGCCTGGGAAGCGCTGGCAAGTGGGAGCGCATGCCTGCGCTGCGGCTGCGCGGAGGCGGCCAATGCGTGGGCAAGGCGTGTGCGCCGGAGACAGATTTGAGCCCTTCTGAGGCAACACCATCGGTGGATCTGCCACGCGTCGAACCGCTTCCTGGCGTTCCGTGCCCGCTGCGCCTGGTTACGGCGCTCAAAGATATTTCAGAGACGGAAAAACCCGGAATGAGGAGATGGGCAATGAACTTGCCCAACGCTTCTGCCGAGTCAACAAGCGCTGGACGCCGTTATTTACTGGCTACCGACCGTTACCAAGCGCATTTCAGCGAACAACGAACAGCACTGCTGAACAACGCAGGAGAATTCTTTCGAGAGCTGAAATGGACAAATCTGCCGGGACGGCCGCTCATTCCGCAAATCGATCCCTTGATGCAAACCGAAGAGCTGATAGAGCTGATGTTTGCCAATACCGATGGACTGGCGGTCGGTGAAACCCTCGATCGCATCGCCAGCATGCGCTTCATGATCGAGAACATGCCAACATTCGCGCGGCATATCAGAACGCTCTACGTGCGTGGATTGCTGAGTGATTTCGCCCAGGAGGACCTCAACCATTTCTACCTTTCGGGAGACATGTCAGAGGACCTCACTACCTATTTGTCCAGCCTGGGTACCGACCCTGAGAACCGGTTCAACATGCTCGAATTGATCAGGTCTGCCCAAGCCAATGGCGTCCGCGTCCATGGACTGGACGCAGCACAAACCTGCACGCTGAAAATTCCACTCACTTCGATCGAAGAGCAGATGATCAAGACTCGCCTGGCAACGCAGATCATGGAGCGTGACAAGCTCCTCAACAGACCCGGCAAGTGGGTGGCTCTGGTCGATGCCACGAACACCAATACCTTCAGGGACCTGCCAGGCATAAGCGAACTCAGGGGCGGTATCGGTTTGCGCATCGAAGAAATCTGGCCCGACGAGGCAGCCGACGTCAGGATTGACCCGGGCGTGGAAGTCGCTCGCGGTCCATTTCACAACGGGGCGACGACAAGCAACGCCTTCGACCCTCTGTTCGCTGACCTGCGATTGCAGGTCAAGGCCCCCGTGCCGCCATGGAATGACGCTACGCTAGAAAAGCTTCTGCATCGCAATGGCATGTTCGTGATACGGAAAACAGAACCCGGCACATACACACTCGTGCGGCGCAACAGCGCCAGCAACATCGTGCAAACAAGGGTGCATTGCACCGCAGATGGCCGGTTTTATATCTGGGACCAGTCGATGCGCCGCATAACCGGCATGATATTCCGCGACATCGCCGCAGTAGCCGAGCGCCTGATCGAGCTCGGCATGACCCTGCAAAGTCGTTTACCCACCTGACCTGTTTGCAGGGGCCTGAAACGAAAAAACCCTTGGCTTCACGCCAAGGGTTTTTCGTTATTCGAACCGCAGCGGGATCACTCCCACTCAATCGTCGCCGGCGGCTTGCTCGACACGTCGTAAGTAACGCGCGAGATGCCTTCGATTTCGTTGATGATGCGGCCGGAAACGGTTTCCAGCAGTTCGTAAGGCAGGTGTGCCCAACGCGCGGTCATGAAGTCGATAGTTTCCACGGCACGCAGGGCCACGACCCAGGCGTAACGGCGGCCGTCACCGACCACGCCGACCGATTTGACTGGCTGGAATACTACGAACGCCTGGCTGACCTTGTGGTACCAGTCGGCCTTGCGCAATTCTTCGATGAAGATGTGGTCGGCGCGACGCAGCAGGTCGGCGTATTCCTTTTTCACTTCACCGAGGATGCGCACGCCCAGGCCCGGGCCCGGGAACGGGTGACGGTAGACCATGTCGTACGGCAGGCCGAGTTCCAGGCCCAGACGACGGACTTCATCCTTGAACAGTTCGCGCAGGGGCTCGACCAGTTTCAGGTTCATCTCTTCCGGCAGGCCGCCCACGTTGTGGTGCGACTTGATCACGTGGGCCTTGCCGCTTTTCGCGCCAGCCGACTCGATCACGTCCGGGTAGATGGTGCCCTGAGCGAGGTACTTGATGTTGTCCAGCTTGCAGGACTCGGCATCGAACACGTCAATGAAAGTGCGGCCGATGATCTTGCGCTTCTTCTCCGGGTCGGCTTCGCCGGCCAGGTTGTTGAGGAACTGCTCCTCAGCGTTGGCGCGGATTACCTTGACGCCCATGTTCTCGGCGAACATGGCCATCACTTGCTCGCCTTCGTGCAGACGCAGCAGGCCGTTGTCGACGAAAACGCAGGTCAGCTGATCGCCGATGGCCTTGTGCAGCAGCGCGGCAACCACCGAGGAGTCAACGCCACCGGACAGACCCAGCAGCACGTTGTCGGTGCCGACCTGGGCGCGGATGTTGGCGATGGCGTCTTCAGCGATCTTCGACGGCGTCCACAGGGCTTCACAACCGCAGATGTCGAGGACGAAGCGCGACAGGATGCGACCGCCCTGTTTGGTGTGGGTCACTTCCGGGTGGAACTGCACGCCGTAGTAAGCGCGGTCGTCGTTGAACATACCGGCGATCGGGCAGCTTGGGGTGCTGGCGAGGATGTGGAAGTCTTCCGGCATCCTGGTGACTTTGTCACCGTGGCTCATCCACACGTCGAGGCCGAACAGGCCGTCGGCGTCGATGTGATCTTCGATGCCGTCGAGCAGGCGGCTCTTGCCGACCACGTCAACGCGGGCGTAACCGAACTCACGCAGTTCGGAACCTTCCACCTTGCCGCCCAGTTGCTCGGCCATGGTCTGCATGCCGTAGCAGATGCCGAATACCGGAACGCCCAGGTCGAACACTGCCTGCGGGCAGCGCGGGCTGTTGGCTTCGTGCACGGACTCGGGGCCGCCGGCGAGGATGACGCCTTTAGGGGCGAATTCGCGGATCGCATCTTCGTCCATGTCGAACGGGTGCAGTTCGCAGTACACGCCGATCTCGCGCACGCGGCGGGCAATCAGCTGGGTGTATTGCGAACCGAAGTCGAGGATCAGGATGCGGTGAGCGTGAATGTCGAGGGCCATGAAAGAAACTCTGAAAAGCAGTTGCAAGCTTCAAGCTGCAAGCTGCAAGTAATCGGAAGCCGAGCGGCACTGCTCTGACGCAGCACCGCTTGCAGCTTGTAACTTGTGGCTTAGAGCTGTCGGCGTCAGCCGACCCGGTAGTTCGGCGCTTCCTTGGTGATCTGCACGTCGTGAACGTGGGACTCGGCCATGCCGGCACCGGTGATCCGCACGAACTCGGGCTTGGTGCGCATTTCTTCGATGTTGGCGCTGCCGGTGTAACCCATCGAGGAACGCAGGCCGCCCATCAACTGGTGAATGATCGCGCTCAGGGTGCCTTTGTACGGCACGCGGCCTTCGATGCCTTCCGGTACCAACTTCTCGGCACCGGCCGAGGAATCCTGGAAGTAACGGTCGGACGAGCCTTGAGCCTGGGACATGGCGCCCAGCGAACCCATGCCGCGATAAGCCTTGTACGAACGACCCTGGAACAGTTCGATCTCGCCCGGGGCCTCTTCGGTACCGGCGAACATCGAGCCCATCATCACGCAGGACGCACCGGCCACGATGGCCTTGGACAGGTCACCGGAGAAACGGATACCGCCGTCGGCGATCAACGGCACGCCGGTGCCTTCAAGGGCAGCGGCGACGTTGGCGATGGCGCTGATTTGCGGCACGCCGACACCGGCGACGATACGGGTGGTGCAGATCGAGCCAGGGCCGATACCGACCTTGACTGCGTCGGCGCCCGCTTCGGCCAAGGCCTTGGCGGCAGCGCCGGTGGCGATGTTGCCGCCGATCACCTGCACTTCAGGGAAGTTCTCTTTGACCCAGCGTACGCGGTCGATCACGCCTTTGGAGTGACCGTGTGCGGTGTCGACCACCACCACGTCCACGCCGGCATTGACCAGTGCGGTCACGCGATCGCCGGTGTCTTTACCGGTGCCGACCGCAGCGCCAACGCGCAGACGACCTTGATCGTCCTTGCTGGCCAGCGGGTAGGCCTTGGCTTTTTCGATGTCGTTGACGGTCATCATGCCTTTGAGGGCGAATTTGTCGTCGACGATCAGCACGCGCTCGATGCGGTGCTTGTGCAGCAGTTCACGGACGTCGTTCTTGTCGGCGCCTTCCTTGACCGTGACCAGACGCTCTTTAGGCGTCATCACTTCGCGGACAGTGGCTTCCAGACGGTTTTCGAAACGTACGTCGCGGGAGGTGACGATGCCGACCAGGTCGCCATCGTGCAGGACCGGAACGCCGGAAATGTTGTGCAGACGGGTCAGTTCGAACAGATCACGCACCGTGGCATCGGCCTCGATGGTGATGGGATCCTTGACCACACCGGCTTCGAACTTCTTGACCTTGCGCACTTCGGCAGCTTGCTGCTCGATGGTCATGTTCTTGTGGATAATGCCGATGCCACCTTCCTGAGCCATGGCGATTGCCAGACGGGCTTCAGTAACGGTGTCCATGGCGGCAGAAACCAGAGGAATATTCAGTTCGATGCCACGGGTAAGACGGGTCTTGAGACTGACTTCGTTGGGAAGCACCTCGGAATAACCGGGCACTAGGAGAATGTCGTCGAATGTCAGAGCTTCTTGGCTGATACGCAGCATCGCGGGGGCTCCCGAGCGGGAAAATGGAAGCGCGCCATTATAGTCAGACACCCCCTGCTGTTCAATGTAAAACTCAGCCTAATTGATAGATGGAAAAGCCCGGCCCTACAGCTCCACCTTGACCCAAGAGACAGGTTGATCGAGCCAATCGGCGAACTCGTCGATAAAGCTCTGCTTGAACCCCGCCTCCAGCCAATTGTTGAAAATGAAGCCGAGGTTGGAAAACGCGCATTCCTGCAAAAACAGGAAGCCGTTGATGTCGTCCTCGTGCCCGCACTCCGGGCAGGTGAAATTGTCGGTGCGACCTGGAAACCAGTCTTCAAGACTTTCGAACAGCGCCTCGCCCACTTCGCGGCGGCACTGCGCGCAACCGGCCTCCTCGAGAAAGCCCTTGGCCGGTGTGTAGATGCAGCGTTTGGTGACGATCTCCAGGCCATTGATCGGCTCGCCGAACGGCAGCGCTTCGGGGTACAGCACCACCGCGCGAGCACCATCAGCGATGGCGTGGGCCATGCGGTTGCCGGTGCGGCCGCAGGTGGTCAGCTGTTCTTCGATGATGTTCTTGCGCACCAGCCAGCGCACGATCGCCCGCGCCCGGGGCTCGTGCACCGGCAGGGTAGAGATTTTCGGGACGATGATGCTTTGCGAGTTCATGGGAAATCCTGCGGTGTGACTTCTGACGCCTTCGCGAGCAGGCTCGCTCCCACATTCGAATGCAATCCCCTGTGGGAGCGAGCCTGCTCGCGAAGGCGCTCTAAAGGCCGGCAGCTTAATCCCTGAAGAAATCCGGTCAAGTGCTGAAATAGCGCACGATCAACGCGATGCCGCTAGCCAGCACCAGCCACGTCACCAGCCGCACAAACGCCTCGCGCGACAACCTCATGGTCAGCCGCCGGCCGATCCACAAGCCCAGCGCCATCGCCGGCAACAGACACAGCGCCAGCATCAACAAGGGTAGCTCGGCATACACACCGGCGATGACAAACAGACTCAAGCGCACCACGGTGCTGCAACTGATCAAGGCACTTTGCGTGGCCCGCGCCGCGTCCTTGGGCAGGCGGCTGTTCAGATAGATCGCGTAAAGAAAGCCGCCACTGCCAAACAACGCTCCGAACAACCCGCCCACTGTGCCCATCGGCACCGCCCACGCCGCCGACAACTGTGCAGGCCGCGCTTTCACCCACAGGCTGTAAACCGCATAGGCGCTGATAAACAGCCCCATCAACAGCAGTAACAGATCGGATTTCACATTCAGCAGGAAGATCACCCCCAACGTGCAGCCGATCGCCATGCACGGCAGCAGCCTGAGCAATTCCGGCTTGGCGACGTCGCGCCGCGAGGGCAGCAGATTGCCGAATGCCGCGACGAAATCGAGCAGCACCAGCAGCGGCACGATTTTCGACAGTGGCATGAACAGGATCAGCATCGGCCCCGCGACCAGCGCCGTGCCGAAACCGGCGATGCCGAATACGATGTAGGCCAAGGCAATGGCCACACCGATGACCGCCCAACCGCCCGCGCCCCACGACCACGCCCCCAACAGCTCCATCATGCTCATCGTCCGCATCCTTTATAAGACCGCGCTGACTGTAGCCAGTAGCGGGCAGCACGACCAGATATCAAATTGATCCCATGTGGGAGCGAGCCTGCTCGCGAAGGCGGAGTGTCATTCCCCGTTGTTGTCCGCTGACACAATGCTTTCGCGAGCAGGCTCGCTCCCACAGGGTTTTGTGCGGCGTCATGGTGATTGGCGGGCAAATGCCTTTAAACTGCGCCCCATGATTAAAGATCCCTTTGCAAGACTTGGCCTGGACCGTGAAGTCCTGACCGTCAGCCAGCTCAACGGCCGCGCGCGGGTGTTGCTTGAAGACGTGTTCAGCAACATCTGGGTCGAAGGCGAAATTTCCAACCTCGCACGTCCGGCGTCCGGCCACGTCTACTTCACCCTCAAGGACAGCGGCGCGCAGGTGCGTTGCGCGTTGTTCCGGCAGAACGCGGCCCGCGTGCGCCAAGCGTTGAAGGACGGTCTGGCGGTCAAGGTGCGCGGCAAGGTTTCGCTGTTCGAAGGCCGTGGCGACTATCAGCTGATCCTCGACACCGTGGAGCCGGCCGGTGACGGCGCGCTACGTCTGGCCTTCGATGCGCTGAAGGAAAAGCTCAGCGCCGAAGGCCTGTTCAGTGCCGAACGCAAAGTGCCGCTGCCCGCGCATCCGCAGCGCATCGGCATCATCAGTTCGCCAACCGGCGCGGTGATTCGCGACATCATCAGCGTATTCCGCCGCCGTGCGCCGCAGGTGCAACTGACCCTGATTCCGACCGCCGTACAGGGCCGCGAGGCCACCGCGCAAATCGTCCGCGCGCTGAAAATGGCCGATGCCCGTGGCTTTGACGCGCTGATCCTCGCCCGTGGGGGCGGCTCGCTGGAAGACCTCTGGTGCTTCAACGAAGAAGCCGTGGCGCGCGCGGTCGATGCCTGTGTCACACCGATCGTCAGCGCCGTCGGCCATGAAACCGATGTTTCGATCAGCGATTTTGTCGCCGATGTCCGCGCACCAACACCCTCGGCCGCCGCCGAACTGCTCGCCCCGGATTCCAGCCATCTGATCCGTCAGGTCGAGAGCCTGCACCGCCGTCTGGTGATGCGCATGCGTGATCGCTTGATGCGTGATCGCCTGCGTCTCGAAGGTATGGCCCGACGGTTGCGCCATCCCGGCGAACGTCTGCGCCAGCAGGCGCAGCGTCTGGATGATCTGGACATGCGCATGCGCCGCGCTTTCGAGCGCAGCCTCAATACCCGCCGCGAACGCCTGATCCGCCTGGAAACCCGTCTCGCCGGGCAACATCCGGGGCGCCAACTGGCCATGCTCCGCCAGCGCCTCGACAGCCTCGCCGAACGTTTGCCCCGGGCCATGCGCGATGCTCTGAAACAGCGTCGGCAGCAATTGCACAGTCAGATGCAGACCCTGCACGTGGTCAGCCCGTTGGCGACTCTCGGCCGTGGCTACAGCATTCTGCTCGACGAGCGTGGCCACGCGATCCGCAATTCTGCGCAGACCCACACCGGCCAGCGCCTGAAAGCCAAACTCGGCGAAGGCGAACTGCAAGTGCGCGTCGAGGACAATCACCTGACGCCCGTCACCCTCTCTTTACTGGACTGATCCATGCCGCGCTTTCTCGCTCCGCTGCTGTTGCTCTGCCTGACCTTCAACGCCCACGCCGACAGTTACATCACCCGGATGCTGAACAAACCGGTGCCGGGCGGCGTCGCCGTGGTGGATCTGGGCACTGCCGCGCAGGCGCCGAAAGCCACTTATCTGGGCAAACCGGTGCTGGTGGTCAAGGAGCAGAACAACTGGCTGGCGATCGTCGGCGTGCCGCTGACGGTCAAGCCCGGCGCGCAGCAGATCAGCAGTGGCGGGCGCAATCTGCCCTTCACCGTGGGCAGCAAGAAATATCCGGAACAGCACATCACCCTGAAGAACAAACAGCAGGTCAATCCGAACGCCGACAATCTCAAGCGCATTGAGGGCGAACTGGCGGAACAGATCGCGGCTTACCGCAGTTTCAGCCCGAACACGCCGAGCAATCTGCTGCTGGACAAACCGGTCAACGGGCCGCTGTCGAGCAAGTTCGGTGTGCGTCGTTTCTTCAATGGCGAAGAACGTAATCCTCATGCCGGTCTCGATTTCGCAGTGCCCGCGGGCACGCCGATCAAGACCCCGGCGGCGGGCAAGGTGATTCTGATCGGCAATTACTTCTTCAACGGCAACACGGTGTTCGTTGACCATGGCCAGGGCTTTATCAGCATGTTCTGCCACATGTCGAAGATCGACGTGAAGAACGGCCAGCAACTGGCCCGTGGCGCGGTGGTGGGCAAGGTCGGCGCGACTGGCCGCGCGACCGGGCCGCATATGCACTGGAACGTCAGCCTGAATGACGCGCGGGTGGATCCGGCGATTTTCATTGGTGCTTTCCAACCTTGAATATGTGTTGAGGCGACCGGCCTCTTCGCGAGCAGGCTCGCTCCCACACTGGATCTTATTCACAACAAAGATCCCCTGTGGGAGCGAGCCTGCTCGCGAAGGCGGCCTATAAAACACCGCAATACTCAATGAATCTCCAAAAACTTAATTGCGCCCCAATCTAGCCCCACGCAAACATCAACAACTTCCACCGCCTTAAGCGCAATAAATTCCTGCAAAATCCCGCTTTCCGGGTATTCCTCTCAATTTTTTCCGACTGCTTGCCATCCTTTCCCCTCGCGGTTAGGGTTGAAGCCATGAAAACCTCTCACACCCTCATTCAGCTTCGCCAGCACCGCAGCCTGTGCCTCGTCAGTGCACGACTGCCAGGCTGAATCGCTGCGCCTCGTCCCACGCTTTTCCAAGAACATTCGTTCAACCGGCAGGCCGCCTCTTTTCGGCCCAGACAACAAGGAATTTCCCGATGAGCATGCTCAAAGACCCGTCTTCGAAATACCGCGCGTTTCCCGTCATCAACCTGCCGGATCGCACTTGGCCGTCGAAGACCATCGATGCCGCGCCGATCTGGTGCAGCTCCGACCTGCGTGACGGCAACCAGTCGCTGATCGAGCCAATGGACGCGGCGAAGAAGCTGCGCTTCTGGAAAACCCTGGTGCAAGTCGGTGTGAAGGAAATCGAAGCATCGTTCCCCGCCGCGTCGCAAACCGACTTCGACTTCGTGCGTACCCTGATCGAAGAAGGCCACATCCCGGACGACACCACCATTCAGGTACTGACCCAGGGCCGTGAAGACCTGATCGAGCGCACCTTCGAATCCCTGCGCGGAGCGAAGAAAGCCATCGTTCACCTGTACAACGCCACCTCGCCTTCTTTCCGTCGCATCGTCTTCAACCAGGACAAGGACGGCATCAAAGCCATCGCGGTCAACGCTGCCAAGCTGTTCGTCAAATACGCAGCCATGCAGCCGGAAACCGAGTGGACCTTCGAATACTCGCCGGAAACCTTCAGCGCTACCGAGCTGGAATTCGCCAAGGAAGTCTGTGACGCCGTGATCGAGGTGTGGAACCCGACGCCTGAGCACAAAATGATCCTCAACCTGCCGGCCACCGTTGAATGCGCAACGCCGAACGTTTACGCCGACCAGATCGAGTGGTTCGGCCGCAACATCAACCGTCGTGACAGCGTGATCATCAGCCTGCACACCCACAACGACCGTGGCACCGGCGTCGCGGCCACCGAGCTGGGCCTGATGGCCGGCGCCGATCGCGTCGAAGGCTGCCTGTTCGGCAACGGCGAACGCACCGGTAACGTCGACCTCGTCACCGTCGCGCTGAACATGTACACCCAGGGCGTCGACCCTGAGCTGGACTTCTCCGACATCGACGGCGTGCGCAAAGTCGTCGAAGAGTGCAACCAGATCCAGGTGCACCCGCGTCATCCGTACGTTGGCGACCTGGTGCACACCGCGTTCTCCGGCTCGCACCAGGATGCGATCCGCAAGGGCTTCGCCCAGCAGAAACCGGACACCCTGTGGGAAGTGCCGTACCTGCCGATCGACCCGGCCGACATCGGTCGCAGCTACGAGGCGGTGATCCGCGTCAACAGCCAGTCGGGCAAGGGCGGCATCGCTTACTTGCTGGAGCAGGAATACGGCATCAGCCTGCCACGCCGCATGCAGATCGAGTTCAGCCAGGTGGTGCAGCGTGAGACCGATCGCCTGGGCCTGGAGATGACCGCCAAGCAGATTCACTCGCTGTTGATCAGTGAATACCTGCAAGCCAATACGCCGTACGCGCTGGTCAGCCATCGTTTGCAGGAAGAGAACGGCAACAGCGCCGTCGAAGTCGAAGTAGCCAGCAAAGGTCAGGGCGAAACCAACCTGCACTGGCGCGGCAAGGGCAACGGCGCGCTGGAAGCACTGGTCGCCGGCCTGCCGATTCCGGTGGAAATCATGGACTACAACGAACACGCAATCGGCGCGGGCACCAATGCCAAAGCAGCGGCCTACATCGAACTGCGGGTGAACGGTGAACGTGCGGTGCACGGCGTGGGTATCGATGAAAACATCACCACCGCCAGCTTCAAGGCATTGTTCAGCGCGCTGAATCGCTCGCTGAGCCAGCCAGAGGCAAAAGCAGCGTAATCGACCGCTGAAACGCGAAAGGCCCCGGGGTGCAAACTCCGGGGCCTTTTTTTGTCGATCAAAGGATGCGATCGTTCCCATGCTCCGCGTGGGAATGCCTCAAGGGACGCTCCGCGTCCAGTGACGCGGAGCGTCACGGGCTGCATTCCCACGCAGAGCGTGGGAATGATCGGCTGCGTTAGGTGAACTCGAAAGTGTCGGCATCCAGGTTCGCCGGAAAGCGCTCGCGATACGCCGACAACGGCGCCGCTTCCACAATCACCTTGAACACGCCATCCGCCTCCCCCGCCGCCAGCAACGTCTCGCCCTGGAAATCCAGCACCTGACTGTCGCCGGTATAGGCGAAGCCTTTGCCATCGCTGCCCACCCGATTTACCGCTGCCACGTAGCAGAGATTTTCAATCGCTCGTGCCGGCAGCAGGCGGTTCCAGTGCAGACGCCGTGCGCCCGGCCAATTGGCGGTGTACAGCAGCAGATCGGTGTCCTGCGCGTCCCTGCTCCACACCGGGAAGCGCAGGTCGTAGCAGATCAGCGGACGAATCCGCCACCCCTTGAGCTCGAACTGCACCTGCCGCTCGCCGGGCGTGTAATGGTTGTGCTCGCCGGCCATGCGGAACAGGTGCCGCTTGTCGTAATGCAGCACTTCGCCGTCTGGCCGCGCCCAGAGCAAGCGGTTGCGATGGCTGCCGTCAGCCGCCTGAATGATCACGCTGCCAGTGATGACCGCATCGAACTTCGCTGCCTGCGCCCGCAGCCATTTGCTGGTCGGGCCGTTTTCGGCTTCGGCGAGGGTTTCCGATTCCATCGAGAATCCGGTGGTGAACATCTCCGGCAGGATGATCAGATCGGCGCCCCTGGCCTGCTCCAGCAGCAGCTCGAAATGCTCGAGGTTGGCCTGGCGGTCGTGCCAGGCCAGGCTGGTCTGGATCAACGCCAGAGTCAGGTCTGGCAATGCACTCAGATCACGCATAGTTTCGCCGCCGCTTCACGCAGCGTCTCCTCGCGTTTGGCAAAGCACAGGCGTATCAGGCGCTGGCCTTGCGGTGGATGCTGGTAGAACACCGACACCGGAATGCTCGCGACACCGTGCTCGCGAGTCATCCACATCGCCATTTCGACATCATTCAGATCAGGACGGATCTGCGAATAATCGACCAATTGGAAATAAGTGCCGGTGACTCGGGTAAAACTGAAGCGCGACGGCGCGAGCAGATCGCAGAACAGATCGCGCTTGGCCTGATAGAAACCCGGCAGCTCTTCAACGTGCTCCGGGTGCTCGGCCATGTAATCGGCCAGCGCGTATTGCAGGGGCGTGACGCCACAGAAACTGACGTACTGATGGACCTTGCGCAGCTCGGCCGTCAGCGCTGGCGGGGCGACGACGTAGCCGGTTTTCCAGCCGGTGACGTGGTACGTCTTGCCGAACGAACTGACCACGAACGCGCGTTGATACAGCTCTTCATGGGCCAGCACGCTGACATGCGGCACGCCGTCGAAGACCAGGTGTTCGTAGACTTCGTCGCTGATCAGATAGATGTCGCGATCACGGATCAACGCCGCCAGTTGATCGAGCTCGGCGCGGCTGATCAATGCGCCGCTCGGGTTGTGCGGGGTGTTGATGACGATCATTTTCGTCCGCGGGCTCAGGGCCGCAGCGAGTTGATCGAAATCGATGGAGAAATCGACCGGATTCAGCTGCACATGCACGCAACGACCACCCGCCAGCTCCGTTGCCGGCGCGTAACTGTCGTAGCACGGATCGAAGACGATGACTTCATCGCCGCTGTGGATAACGGCCTGAATCGCGCAGAAGATCGCCTGGGTCGCGCCGGGCGTTACCGTCACTTCATGATCGGCATCGACAGTCACGCCGTAGCTGCGGGCGATCTTGGCCGCGATCTGCTGACGCAATGCCGGCAAACCGGTCATCGGCGAATACTGGTTATGGCCACTGGCGATATGCCGCCCGACCGCATCACGCAACGACTGCGGGCCGTCGAAATCCGGGAAACCCTGGGACAGGTTGATCGCGCCGGTCTGCGCCGCGAGCTGAGACATCTGCGTGAAAATAGTGATGCCGACATTCGGCAGCTTGCTGGTGATCATCGGAGGCCCCTTGCAGGTGAGCTGCAAGTTTCAAGCGTCAAGCTGCAAGCTGCAAGCAAAAACCCGCGCCCACAAAAAAGGGCTTCATACGAAGCCCTCTCTGCTTTACCGCTTTTACTTGCAGCTTGCAGCTTGAAACTCGCAGCTGCTTCTATTTCTTGTCGCGGCGCTTCTTGCTGGCTTTCTTGTTGTGCGACATCAAGCGACGCTTCTTGTTGACCTGGCGGTCGGTCAGCGTGTTCTTGTTGCCTTCGTACGGGTTCTCGCCGCCCTTGAACTCGATGCGGATCGGCGTACCGACCAGCTTGAGTACACGACGGTAAGTGTTTTCCAGATAACGCACGTACGACTTCGGCACTTTCTCGATCTGGTTACCGTGGATCACGATGATCGGCGGGTTCGCACCACCGAGGTGAGCGTAACGCAGCTTGATCCGGCGGTTGTTGACCATTGGCGGCGCGTGCTCGCCCACCGCATCTTCCAGAATCTGGGTGAGTCGGTTGGTCGGCCAGCGGGTCACAGCGGACTTGAACGAGTTCTGCACCGAAGCGTAGAGGTTGCCCACGCCCGTGCCGTGCAGGGCCGAGATGAAGTGAATGTCGGCGTAGTCGACGAAGAACAGCCGGCGTTGCAGCTCGACTTTGACGAAGTCGCGCTCGCTCGGCGTCATGCCGTCCCACTTGTTGATCGCGATGACCAGCGCACGACCGGATTCGATCGCGAAGCCCAGCAGGTTCAGGTCGTGATCGACCACACCCTCGCGGGCGTCCATGACGAAGATCACCACGTTGGCGTCTTTGATCGCCTGCAGGGTTTTGACCACGGAGAATTTTTCGACTTCTTCGTGGATCTTGCCGCGCTTGCGCACACCGGCGGTGTCGATCAGCGTGTACTTCTCTTCATTGCGCTCGAACGGAATGTAGATGCTGTCGCGGGTGGTGCCCGGCTGGTCATACACGATGACGCGGTCTTCACCGAGCATGCGGTTGACCAAGGTCGACTTGCCGACGTTCGGACGACCGATGATGGCGATCTTGATCCCGTCTTTTTCGCTCGGACCAGGAATGCGCTTGGCTTCCTCGCCTTCGGCAACGACTTCTTCCTCTTCGCCTTCAGCCGGCTCGTCATCATCGCGCGGGAATTCGCTCAGAGCGGCCTCCAGCAATTGCGTGATGCCACGGCCATGGGCGCCGGCGATCGGGATCGCGTGGCCCATGCCCAGCGGGGCGAATTCGGCGCGGGCCATTTCCGGGTCGATGTTGTCGACCTTGTTGGCCACCACGTGGGAACGCTTGTTACGTTTGCGCAAATGCTCGGCGATCATCTGGTCGGCAGCGGTAAAACCGGCCTTGGCATCTACCAGAAACAGCACCACATCGGCTTCTTCGATGGCCAGCAGCGACTGCTCGGCCATTTTTTCGTCCATACCATGTTCGTCACCGGAGATACCGCCGGTGTCGATCAGAATGTAGGAACGCCCTTGCCACTTGGCCTCACCGTACTGGCGATCACGGGTCAGACCGGACAGGTCGCCGACGATGGCGTCACGAGTCCTGGTCAGGCGGTTGAACAAGGTGGACTTGCCGACGTTCGGTCGGCCCACCAGGGCGATTACGGGAACCATGCGGCTCTCCACTTCGTTATTTCAGAAAATACAAAAGCCGCTGCGAGGCAGCGGCTGGTGCTCGGGGCAACACCCGGGGGCGCTGCAAACCCTGCTGATGCAGGGCCGCTTGGGGATGAACCCCAAGCATAGTTGTTACTTGATGGTCAGGGCTTCCAGTTTGCCGCTGTTGCCATACACATAAATCGTGTCGCCCACCACCAGCGGACGGGCACGCAGGCCGTCGCTGTCGATGCGCTCACGGCCGACGAAACGACCGTCGACCTGACTCAGCAGATGCAGATAACCTTCCAGGTCACCCACAGCTACGTAGCTGGAGAACACTTCCGGTGCCGACAGTTGACGGCGAGCCAGCGAGTCGTTGCTCCACAGTGCGGTGGTGGAACGCTCGTCGACGCCTTCAACGGTGCCCGAAGACAGGCTCACGTAGACGCTGCCGAAACCTTGAGCGATACCGGCGTAGCTCGACGCATCGCGCTGCCACAGTTGACGACCGCTTTCCAGGTCCAGTGCCGCAACGCGACCCTGATAACTGGCCACATACAGCGTGCCGCCGGACAGCAGCAGACCGCCGTCGATGTCGACCACGCGCTCCAGTTCCGAACGACCCTGTGGAATGGCGATGCGTTGTTCCCACACCGGCACGCCGTTGGAGATGTCCAGCGCGACCACTTTACCGGTCGACAGGCCAGCTACCGCCAGACGGTTGGTGACCAGCGGAGCACTGGTGCCACGCAGGGTCAGGACCGCCGGGGTGCTGTCATACACCCAGCGCTGGTTGCCGGTGGCAGCGTCCAGACCGATCAGACGATCGTCCTGGGTCTGCACAACGACCACGTCGCCATTGTTGGCCGGCGGCGCGAGGACTTCACTGTTGACGCGGGCACGCCACTTCTCTTCACCGTTGCTGGTGTCCAGAGCGACGACTTCGCCACGCAGGGTACCGATCAGTACCAGACCGTAACCCACGCCAACGGCGCCGGAGACAGGCAGTTCCAGATCCTGGTCCCACTTCACGTCGCCGTTGCTGCGATCCAGCGCCATTACCACACCGGTCACATCAGCGGCGTAGATGGTGTCACCGTCGATCGCCGGCACCAGCATGTTGTAGGTCTCGCCCTGACCGTCACCGATCGAGCGGCTCCACTGCTTCTGCAGAACGACTTCTTCTTTGAAGTCGGTCAATTCGGCCGGTGGCAATTCTTTCTTGCTGTTGCTGCTGCAACCCGCGGCCAGAAGGGCCAGAGCCAGCAATGCTGCATGCTTCCAACGGATCACGTCACGCATCCCCTTTGGACAGGTCGTCGAGCTTGATTTGAAGGCCACCGACCGCCGCTTCATCCGACAGTGCCGCCTTGGCTTTTTGATACGCCTTGTTCGCGTCATCGGTACGGCCCAAGCGCACCAGCAGGTCGCCCTTGAGTTCTTCGCGAGTGGCCAGGAACGCTTTGTCGGCATCGCCGTCGAGCAGTTTCAGGGCGTCTTCGGCCTTGTCCTGCGCGCCCAGCACCTGCGCCAGACGCTGACGGGCGATTTCGCCCAGCGCCGGGTTGGCCGGCTTGTCGACGATGGCTTTGAGTTCGGTTGCCGCGTCGTCCAGCTTGCCGCTGTCGACCGCTACTTTGGCGACGAACAGGCTGCCGTACTGCGCGTAGGCCGAACCGCCGTATTCGCTGTTGAGCTTGCCGGCCAGATCCGCAACGCGGGCGGCATCAGGCTTGCCGTCAGGCGTCAGCGTGGTTTCCAGCAATTGCTGATAGAGCACCGAGGCGCCTTGCGACTGGTTGCTCTGGTATTTGTGATATGCCTGCCAGCCGAACACGATGACCAGCGCCAACAGGCCGCCGGTGACCAGAGGTTTGCCGTTGCGTGTCCACCAGTCCTTCAAATCCGCCAACTGTTCGTCTTCGGTACTCGACACCCCAATACTCCTTAATCGCTAAATCGGCTGTTAAGACAGCTTCAACCCTGCACGACGCAGGTGGCCAGGTGAGCGGCGAGCGCATCCCAGGCAATGCTTTGTTGTTCGCCCTGGCCACGCAGGGGTTTGAAACCTACCACTTGCTGGGCCATTTCGTCGTCACCGAGGATCAATGCGTACAGCGCACCGCTCTTGTCGGCCTTCTTGAACTGGCTTTTGAAACTGCCGGCGCCGGCATTGACTTGCAGGCGCAGGTTTGGAAGTTCATCGCGAACCCGTTCAGCCAGGGCCAGACCGGCCAGCTCGGCCTCTTCACCGAAGGCGCAGAGGTAGACGTCGACCTGACGGGAAATTTCCTGCGGGATCTGCTCGAGGGTTTCGAGCATCAACACCAGACGCTCGATGCCCATGGCGAAACCGACGCCCGGGGTTGGCTTGCCGCCCATCTGCTCGACCAGACCGTCGTAACGGCCGCCCGCGCACACGGTGCCCTGGGCGCCGAGCTTGTCGGTGACCCATTCGAAAACGGTTTTGCTGTAGTAATCGAGGCCACGCACCAGTTTCGGGTTGAGCACGTAAGGAATGCCGACGGCATCCAGACGCGCCTTCAGGCCTTCGAAGTGAGCGCGGGACTCGTCGTCGAGGTAGTCGGCCATTTTCGGCGCATCGACCAGCACGGCCTGGGTGTCGGCATTTTTCGTGTCGAGCACGCGCAGCGGGTTGGTTTTCAGACGACGCTGGCTGTCTTCGTCGAGCTTGTCGTGGTGCGCCGAGAGGTACTCGACCAGCGCTTCACGATAGCGACCACGGGATTCGCTGGTGCCGAGGCTGTTGAGTTCGAGCTTGACCGCATCACGGATGCCCAGCTCGCCCCACAGGCGCCAGGTCATGATGATCAGCTCGGCGTCGATGTCCGGACCGTCGAGGTTGAACACTTCCAGACCGATCTGGTGGAACTGGCGATAACGGCCTTTCTGCGGACGCTCGTGGCGGAACATCGGGCCGATGTACCAGAGTTTCTGCACCTGACCGCCGCCGGTGATGCCGTGCTCGAGCACTGCACGTACGCAGGCTGCGGTGCCTTCCGGGCGCAGGGTCAGCGAGTCGCCGTTGCGGTCTTCGAAGGTGTACATCTCTTTTTCGACGATATCGGTGACTTCGCCGATCGAGCGCTTGAACAGCTCGGTGAACTCGACGATGGGCATGCGGATCTGCTTGTAACCGTAGTTATCCAGCAGACGCGCCACGGTGCCTTCGAAATAACGCCACAGCGGGGTCTGTTCGGGCAGGATGTCGTTCATGCCACGAATGGCTTGCAGAGACTTGCTCACAAAATTTCCTTAATTCGTTCGATCAGCCGCGCGCGATAACGGCAGCGTCAGCTTCGACCTTTTCGGCCGCCTTCTGGCGGATCAGCTTTTCCAGCTCGTCCACCAGATTGTCATTCGTCAGCTTCTGCGACGGCTTGCCGTCGATGTAAATCAGGTTGGGCGTGCCGCCGGTCAAGCCGATATGGGCTTCCTTGGCTTCGCCGGGGCCGTTGACCACGCAACCGATGACCGCGACATCCAGCGGCACCAGCAGGTCTTCAAGGCGCCCTTCCAGCTCGTTCATGGTTTTCACCACATCGAAGTTCTGCCGCGAGCAGCTCGGGCAGGCGATGAAGTTGATGCCACGGGAACGCAGATGCAAAGACTTGAGAATGTCGTAACCGACCTTCACTTCCTCGACCGGGTCGGCCGCCAGCGAGATGCGGATAGTATCGCCAATCCCTTCGGCGAGCAGCATACCTAGGCCCACGGCGGATTTCACCGTGCCCGAACGCAAACCGCCAGCTTCGGTGATGCCCAAGTGCAGCGGCTGAACGATTTCTTTCGCCAGCAAGCGGTAGGCTTCGACGGCCATGAACACGTCAGAGGCTTTCACGCTGACCTTGAAGTCCTGGAAATTCAAGCGTTCGAGATGTTCAACGTGGCGCAGCGCGGATTCAACCAGCGCCGCCGGGGTCGGCTCGCCGTATTTCTTTTGAAGGTCTTTTTCCAGGGAACCGGCATTGACGCCGATGCGGATCGGAATACCGCGATCACGGGCCGCATCGACCACGGCACGCACACGATCTTCACGACCGATGTTGCCCGGATTGATACGCAGGCAATCCACACCCAGTTCGGCCACGCGCAAGGCGATTTTGTAGTCGAAGTGGATGTCAGCCACCAACGGCACTTTGACCAGTTGCTTGATCTTGCCGAACGCCTCGGCGGCGTCCATGTCCGGCACCGAGACGCGAACGATGTCGACGCCGGCGGCTTCCAGACGATTGATCTGCGCCACGGTCGCAGCGACATCATTGGTATCGCTGTTGGTCATGCTCTGCACAGCGATCGGCGCGTCGCCGCCCACCGGTACGTTGCCGACCCAGATCTTGCGCGATTCGCGACGTTTGATTGGAGATTCGCCGTGCATGACTTATTGACCCAACTTCAGGCGAGCAGTCTCGCCACTGGTGAACGGAGCGATATCGACCGGTTGGCCGTTGTAGCTGACCTGTGCTGCGCGGGCAACGCCCAGACGCACATTGAGCGGCGGTTTGCCGGAAACGGTCACGCTGTCGCCTTTATGCTTCAGACCACTGAAAATCACTTTGCCACGGCCATCGGTCACCTGTGCCCAGCAATCGCCGGTGAACTGCAATTGCACCTGGCCTTCGCCGGCAACCGGAGCAGCTGCTTCAGCGCTTGGCGCTTGGGCGACCGGCGCGGTCGGGGCAGGTGTCGCTGGGACATTCGGCGCTGGAGTGGCCGGAGCCGCCACCACTGGCGCAGGCGTCTGTGCCGGTGCGCTTGGCGCAACTGCCGGGGCAGCCGGCTCGGCTGCTGGCGCAGCAGATTCGGCGCCGGTGGATTCAGCACTGGTTTCCGACTGCGGCAAGGCCAGCGATGTCGAATTGTCAGCCTGATTTTCGGCGACAGCCTGGTCTTCCGGCTCGTCGATCGGGTGGATCTGCGTGGTGCCGTCAGCGCCTTCGACTTCGACGTGCTCCGGTGCGAGGCTGGTCAGATCGCGGGTGCGCTGCGAGGTCTGATCCTGCCACCAGACGAATCCGCCGCCGATGACCGCGATCAGCAGCAACAGGCTGACGATACGCAAAATGGTGTGGGAAACCCGCACCGGCTCTTCGATACGACCGAGGGCGTGAACGTTGCTGCCCTGGGAGTCGGTGCCGGTGGACTGGTCGAACTGCTGAACCAGAACGGTCTGGTCCATGCCGAGCAATTTGGCATAGGCGCGAATGTAACCGCGAGCGAAGGTATGCCCCGGCAGCTTGTCGAAAGCGCCGGCTTCAAGATTGCTCAGGGATGTCACGGTGAGGTTGAGCTTGAGGGCCACTTCGGCCAGCGACCAGCCATTGCTTTCGCGGGCCTGGCGCAGGGTCTCACCGGGATTTACGCGATTCGCTGCTACAACTTCGGGATGCGCCGCTTTCATCATTGCTCCGACAGGTATTGCTGATATTCCGGCGTACCGGGATAGAGTCGTTTTAATAGCAGACCGTAACTGGCTGCCTTGTCGCGATCTTCAAACACTTTTGCCAGCCGAACGCCGAGCAATAGACTACGTGCATTTTGTTCGGTGAGCTGGCTGAAACGGTCGTAATAGTCACGCGCGGGCACATAATGCCTGTCTTCGAAGGACAACTCAGCCATTTCCAGCAATGCGCGTGGTTGTTGGCGATTCAGGCGCAGGGCTTTTTCCAGCTGTTGCTGGGCCAGATCACGCTGGCCAAGCTTGGCGGCGGTCATGCCGAGGTTTTCGAAGACCCGCGAGCGCTCAGGATACAGGGTATCGGCGGCCGCTTGTTCAAAACGCTCGTAGGCTTCCTTGTAGCGCTGTTCTTCGTAGAGAAAACTGCCGTAGTTGTTGAGGATGCGCGCATCGGCGGGACGTGAGGACAGGGCCTTGCGAAAGTGCTCGTCGGCCAGTGCCGGCTCCATCTCGGCCTGAAACACCAGACCGAGGGCCGCATTGGCGTCGGGGTCGGAACCGTCCAGCTCAAGCGCTTTCTTCAATGGCACCTTGGCGCGCTCGGTCATGCCTTGCTGCAGATAGCCCAGCCCCAGCTGCACGTAGGCAGCCCGCGCTTCATCGCGGCCCTTGCTGGTCTTCATCGGGTTGTAGTCACCCGACAGGACACAACCAGCACACAGGCTGGCCAACAGCAACAGCAGCGCAAAGCGCAGGGACATAGAGATCCTCTCTTAGTTAGTGTTCGCGGCGTTCTGTGCCAGATCGCTGTCGGCGCTCAACTCGCGCACGGCGATGTAACGTTCGCTGCGACGGGTGCGATCCAGCACCTGCCCTACCAATTGACCACATGCGGCATCGATGTCTTCACCACGGGTGGTGCGCACGGTGACGTTGAAACCGGCCTGATGCAACTGATCCTGGAAGCGGCGGATGGCATTGTTGCTCGGCCGCTCGTACCCGGAGTGCGGGAACGGGTTGAACGGGATCAGGTTGATCTTGCACGGGATATCTTTAAGCAACTCGATCATTTCCACCGCGTGCTCAAGCTTGTCGTTGACGTCCTTGAGCAAGGTGTACTCGATGGTCAGCACACGTTTCTCGCCAAGGGCGGACATGTAGCGCTGGCACGACTCGAGCAGCATCTTAAGCGGATATTTCTTGTTGATCGGCACCAATTGGTTACGCAATGCGTCATTCGGTGCGTGCAGGGACAACGCCAGGGATACGTCGATGTGCTTGGCCAGCTCATCAATCATCGGCACCACACCCGAGGTGGACAGGGTCACGCGGCGCTTGGAGATCCCGTAGCCGAGGTCATCCATCATCAGATGCATGGCGGCGACGACGTTGTCGAAGTTCAGCAACGGCTCGCCCATGCCCATCATCACCACGTTGGTGATGGCGCGGTCGACGGTGGCCGGGACGCTGCCGAAAGATTTGTTGGCAATCCACACCTGACCGATGACTTCGGCGGCGGTGAGGTTGCTGTTGAAGCCTTGCTTGCCGGTGGAGCAGAAACTGCAATCCAGGGCACAGCCTGCCTGGGACGAAACGCACAAGGTGCCGCGCTTGCCCTGGGGAATGTACACGGTCTCGACGCAGCTGCCGGACGCCACGCGAACCACCCATTTACGGGTGCCGTCGCTGGAGATGTCCTCGCTGACCACTTCCGGACCACGCACTTCAGCAATGGCCTTGAGCTTGTCGCGCAAGGCTTTGCTGACGTTCGTCATGGCGTCGAAATCATCGACGCCAAAGTGGTGAATCCATTTCATTACCTGACCGGCACGGAAACGCTTCTCCCCGATTGAGTCGAAGAATTTTTCCATTTCCGGCTGGGTCAGACCCAGCAGGTTTGTTTTAACAGTCGATGTAGTCATGGATTCACCTTCACTCTGCAAGCAATGCTTAGCGAGTGGTTACTTCAGTAGCTGCGAAGAAGTAAGCGATTTCGCGAGCGGCAGCAGCTTCGGAGTCCGAACCGTGAACGGCGTTGGCGTCGATCGATTCAGCGAAGTCAGCACGGATGGTGCCTGGAGCAGCTTCTTTAGGGTTGGTAGCGCCCATCAGCTCACGGTTGCGAGCGATAGCGTTTTCGCCTTCCAGAACCTGAACGACAACCGGACCGGAAGTCATGAAAGCAACCAGGTCACCGAAGAAACCGCGCTCGCTGTGCTCAGCGTAGAAGCCTTCGGCTTCGGCTTTGGACAGTTGCTTCAGTTTCGAAGCTACAACGCGCAGGCCAGCGTCTTCGAAGCGAGTGGTGATCTTGCCGATCACGTTTTTAGCAACGGCGTCAGGCTTGATGATGGAGAAAGTACGTTGAACAGCCATGGTGTAACTCCAGAAACGGTAATTTGCGAAAAATTAAACCCGCGAATTATACGCGGGTTCTTGGGTATTGCCTAACCTGCGAGACGATCAGTCCAATTCTGCGGCCCAGAGCTCCTGAACCGCTTCGAGCACCTTCTCGCCGACCCGGCCGGAAGTAGCATCGAAGTCAGGCAGTTCAAGAATCATCTGCTGCAAACGGACAAAACCTACAGAGTACGGGTCGAGTCCCTCGTGGGCCTCGGCCAGCTCTTCTGCAATGCGTTGAACATCATTCCAACCGTAGCTCATGACAGTCTTACCAGTCAGTGCGGCGCTTCGGCCGCATGGTTAAGCGAATATTTCGGAATCTCGACGGTGAGGTCTTCCTCACCGACGATGGCCTGGCAAGCCAGACGCGATTGCGCCTCAAGGCCCCAGGCACGGTCGAGGAAGTCTTCTTCCAGCTCGTCGGCCTCTTCCAGCGAGTCGAAACCCTCGCGGATGATGCAATGGCACGTGGTGCAGGCGCAGACGCCGCCGCATGCGCTTTCCATCTCGATATGGTGTTCGTGGGCCAGCTCGAGAATCGATGTGCCGGGCGCAGCCTCGACCACCATGCCCTCAGGGCAGAACTTCTCGTGGGGCAGAAAAATGACCTGCGGCATCAGATATCCTCGATTTCATTCAGGTTGCGCCCCGACAGAGCGGCTTTCACCGTCAGATCCATGCGGCGGGCAGCAAAAGCATCGGTCACTTGCGACAGACGTTTGGTCTGCTGCTCGATGGCGTAACCATCGGTACCTTTCATCAGTTCGGCCAGTTCCTGCATTTGCAGTTCGATAACCATGCGCTCTTCGGCGTCGAGCAAACGCTCGCCATCCGCCTCCAGCGCGCCCTGCACCGCTTCGAGCAGGCGCTGGGCATCGACTTGCTGCTCACGCAGAACACGGGCGACCTTGTCGTCATTGGCGTGCTGGAACGAATCCTTGAGCATCTTGGCGATTTCGCCATCGGTCAGACCATAGGAAGGCTTGACCTGTATGCTCGCCTCAACGCCCGAACCCAACTCACGGGCAGACACGCTGAGCAGACCGTCGGCATCGACCTGGAAGGTCACGCGAATTTTCGCCGCACCGGCCACCATCGCCGGAATGCCGCGCAATTCGAAGCGAGCCAGAGAGCGGCAATCGCTGATCAGCTCGCGCTCACCCTGCAACACGTGGATCGCCATGGCCGACTGGCCGTCTTTATAGGTGGTGAAGTCCTGAGCGCGGGCGACGGGGATGGTGGTGTTGCGCGGAATCACCTTCTCCATCAGACCGCCCATGGTTTCCAAACCAAGGGAAAGCGGAATCACGTCGAGCAGCAGCAGTTCGCCGCCATCGCGCTTGTTGCCAGCCAGGGTGTCGGCCTGGATCGCGGCCCCGATGGCCACCACTTGATCCGGGTCGATTTCCGTCAAAGGCTGACGACCGAAGGCTTCGGCAACGGCTTCGCGAACGCGCGGCACACGGGTCGAACCGCCGACCATGACCACAGCGTGGACGTCTTCCAGTTCAATACCGGAATCGCGAACGGCGCGGCGGCAGGCTTTCAGGCTGCGCGCGACCATCGGTTCGATCAGCGCATCGAAGGCTTCACGGGTCAACTGGGCTTTCCAGTCGCCGTAAGCCACCTCAACGCTGGCGGCGTCGGTCAAAGCTTCTTTGGCCGCACAGGCAGTTTGCAGCAGATTGCGCTGTGCGCCCGGATCGAGATCGGCGGACAGGCCAGCGCTCTCAATGATCCAGCCGGCAATCGCGTGATCGAAGTCATCGCCGCCCAGCGCGCTGTCGCCGCCAGTGGCCAGAACTTCAAAGACGCCGCCAGTCAGACGCAGAATGGAAATATCGAAAGTACCGCCGCCCAGGTCATATATCGCCACCAGACCTTCAGCGTGCTGATCCAGACCGTAAGCCACCGCAGCCGCAGTCGGCTCGTTGAGCAGACGCAACACGTTAAGACCAGCGAGCTTGGCCGCATCTTTGGTGGCCTGACGCTGCGCATCGTCGAAGTAGGCAGGAACGGTGATCACCGCGCCAACCAGCTCGCCACCCAAGGTCGCCTCAGCGCGCTGACGCAGGACCTTGAGGATATCGGCGGAGACTTCAACCGGGCTTTTCGGGCCTTGCACGGTATCGATGAACGGCATGTGCGATTCGCCGCCGACAAAGCGATACGGCAACTGCTCGCCCAATTGCTTGACGTCGGACAGACCACGACCCATCAAGCGCTTGACCGAGAGCACGGTGTTCAGGGGATCGGAGGCTGCTGCCAGCTTGGCGGACTCACCGACTTCGACGCGGTCGGCGTGATAACGCACGGCGGACGGCAGGATGACCTGCCCGTTGGCGTCGGCCAGCGGTTCGGAAAGACCACTGCGCAGCGCAGCGACCAGCGAATTGGTAGTACCCAAGTCGATGCCCACAGCCAGGCGACGCTGGTGCGGTTGAGGACTTTGGCCGGGTTCGGCGATCTGCAGTAGAGCCATGGTGATCAGGTCTTGTCTGTCTGTCAGCGTGCAATCAGGGCAGCACTGGGTTAATCGTCGAGGCGCTCTTCCAGCTGGCGCACTTCGTAGGTGAGCTTGTCGAGGAACTGCATGCGCCGCATCAGGCGTTCGGCCTGCTCGCGTTGCGCTGCATCATCCCAACAGGCTGCGAAGCTTTCGTTGAGCTGTTCCTGAGCCGCCTTCAAGCGACGCTTGAATACCGCGACACCGTCGAGGTCGGCACTGTCCTGCAGATCTTCAAGCTCTTCGCGCCATTGCATCTGCTGCAAAAGAAACTCGGGATCGTGGACGGTGATTTCCATCGGCACTTCATGCCCGCTGATTTTCAGCAGGTAGCGTGCGCGCTGGGCCGGGCTCTTGAGCGTCTGGTAGGCGTCGTTGAGCCGCGCCGATTGCTCGAGCGCCGAGCGCTGCTCGCGTTCGGATGCATCGGCAAAGCGGTCAGGATGGACGCCGCGCGCCAACTCACGGTAGCGCGTGGCCAACTGCTCGAGATCCAGGCGGAAGCTCGGTTGCAGCTCGAATAAAGCGAAATGACAAGGAATACCCACGACCAGCCTCAGATGTTGAAGCTTTCGCCGCAGCCACATTCACCGCGCACGTTGGGGTTGTTGAACTTGAAGCCTTCGTTCAACCCTTCCTTGACGAAGTCGAGCTCGGTGCCGTCCAGGTAGGCCAGGCTTTTCGGGTCGATGATCACTTTTTCGCCGTGACTCTCGAACACCTGATCCTCCGCCACTACCTCGTCGACAAACTCCAGCACATAGGCAAGGCCGGAACAGCCTGTGGTGCGAACACCCAGACGAATCCCTTCACCTTTGCCGCGCCCGTCGAGGGAGCGCCGCACGTGTCGAGCAGCCGCTTCTGTCATGCTGATAGCCATCGTTGACTCCTTACTCGTCGCCGAATCTTGAAATTCAGATCAAGCCTTTCTTCTGCTTGTAGTCGCGAACAGCCGCTTTGATAGCGTCTTCAGCGAGCACGGAGCAGTGGATTTTCACTGGCGGCAGGGCCAGTTCTTCGGCCAGCTGAGTGTTCTTGATGGTTTCGGCTTCGTCCAGGGTCTTGCCCTTCATCCACTCGGTAGCGAGGGAGCTGGAGGCGATTGCCGAACCGCAACCGTAGGTCTTGAACTTGGCGTCTTCGATAACGCCCTGATCGTTGACCTTGATCTGCAGACGCATCACGTCGCCGCACGCCGGAGCGCCGACCATGCCGGTGCCGACATCAGGATCTTCCGCGTTCATCTTGCCGACGTTGCGCGGGTTTTCGTAGTGGTCGATGACCTTTTCGCTGTAAGCCATGATTCTCAATCCTCACTCATCAGGGCCGCTCTTGAGACCCTGCAACTGCGCTGCGTTAACGCCGCGTCGCTACAGGATCTGTATCCGGCGGCTTCTATAGTTAGTGTGCCGCCCACTCGATTTTCGAGATATCGACGCCGTCTTTGTACATGTCCCACAGCGGCGACAGGGCGCGCAGCTTGGTAACGGCCTCGCAGACTTTCTGCGCAGCGTAATCGATTTCTTCTTCGGTGGTGAAACGGCCGAAGGTAAAGCGGATCGAGCTGTGTGCCAGTTCGTCGTTGCGGCCCAGGGCGCGCAGTACGTACGAAGGCTCCAGCGAAGCCGAGGTGCAGGCCGAACCGGACGATACCGCCAGATCCTTGAGCGCCATGATCAGCGACTCGCCTTCAACGTAGTTGAAGCTCAGGTTCAGGTTGTGCGGAACGCGGGCGGTCAGGCTGCCGTTGACGTACAGCTCTTCCAGATGCTCGACCTGCTTGTAGAAGCGATCGCTCAAGGCTTTGATGCGCACGTTTTCAGCGGCCATGTCTTCCTTGGCTACGCGGAACGCTTCGCCCATGCCGACGATCTGGTGGGTCGCCAAGGTGCCGGAACGCATGCCGCGCTCGTGACCGCCGCCGTGCATGGTCGCTTCGATGCGCACACGCGGCTTGCGGCTGACATACAGCGCGCCGATGCCTTTAGGGCCATAAGTCTTGTGGGCGGAGAACGACATCATGTCGACTTTCAGCTTCTGCAGGTCGATCTCGACCTTGCCAGTGGACTGAGCGGCGTCGACGTGGAACAGCACGCCCTTGGAGCGCAGCAGTTCGCCGATCGCAGCGATGTCGTTGACGGTGCCGATTTCGTTGTTGACGTGCATCACCGACACCAGAATGGTGTCTTCGCGCAGTGCAGCATCGATCATTGCCGGGGTGATCAGACCGTCTTCGGTCGGCTCGAGGTAAGTCACTTCGAAACCTTCACGCTCCAGCTGGCGCATGGTATCGAGGACAGCCTTGTGCTCGATCTTGCTGGTGATCAGGTGCTTGCCCTTGGAGGCGTAGAAATGTGCCGCGCCCTTGATCGCCAGGTTGTCGGATTCGGTCGCGCCGGAGGTCCAGACGATTTCGCGCGGGTCGGCATTGACCAGATCGGCCACCTGACGACGGGCGTTTTCGACGGACTCTTCAGCCTTCCAGCCGAACACGTGGGAACGGGACGCCGGGTTACCGAAGTTTCCGTCGACCAGCAGGCATTCACTCATTTTCTGCGCAACGCGCGGATCAACCGGGGTGGTTGCAGAGTAATCAAGGTAAATCGGCAATTTCATGGACTATCTCCTAAATCAGGGCTGGCGTGCCGCGGGTAGCTCTTCGGCTGTCATTCGACGGCGGACGCTTCAATCTTGTCCAGGCGTGGCGCCTTGCTGCTGCAACGGCGCTGGTCCTGACGCTGGGCTACTTCTTGCACCTCACGGCGAGTCACAAGGTCGGCCAAGCTGATACCGCTCAGAAATTCGTGAATCTGCAGGCTCAAGTCGCACCACAGATGATGGGTCAGGCAGGTATCACCGGAATGGCAATCGCCCTGCCCCTGGCACTTGGTGGCATCGACCGATTCGTTCACCGCATCGATCACCTGGGCGACCTGGATGCCCTGCATGTCGCGGGACAACTGGTAGCCACCACCCGGACCGCGAACGCTGGAAACCAGGTTGCTGCGGCGCAGCTTGGCGAACAGCTGTTCGAGGTAGGACAGGGAGATGCCTTGGCGCTCGGAGATATCGGCCAGAGACACCGGCCCGTGCTGCGCGTGCAACGCCAGGTCAAGCATGGCGGTCACGGCGTATCGGCCTTTTGTAGTCAGTCGCATGGACAGTTACCACGGAGTTCGGAATGGGCGGGAGTATGCAATTCCCGAGCATTTAAGTCAACTATAAGACCTAGTGCTTTAGTCGGGTTTACCCGCAAAAGAGCGCGCGCACTATAGCAAAGACGGGGCGCGGACAGCCAGCGCAACCGCGTGATCGTTCTTCGCGAGCAGGCTCGCTCCCACATTGGAATGCATTGCTCTTGTGGGAGCGAGCCTGCGCGCGAAAAGCAGCGCCGCAGTTCAGCCGGCTTTCGATTCGTCCTTGCCCTTGACGCAAGCGAAGTCTTCTTCGCGCAGCTCAGGCAGATCTTTCGCACAGTAATTGCTGCCCAGATCCTTCAGCGCGCCGCACATGCCTTCCAGGCGCCCGTCCACTGCTTGCAGATGATCGAGCAATTGGCCGATGGCCCGGGCCACCGGGTCAGGCATGTCTTCGCTGACACCGTAGGCGTCGAAACCGATCTTTTCCGCCATGGCTTTGCGCTTGGCGTCCTGCTCTTCGTCGGTCTTGATGATGATCCGCCCCGGAATCCCCACCACCGTGGCGCCCGGCGGCACTTCCTTGGTGACCACAGCGTTGGAGCCGACTTTGGCGCCGGCACCCACCATGAACGGACCGAGAACCTTGGCCCCGGCACCGACTACAACGCCGTCTCCGAGAGTCGGGTGGCGCTTGCCTTTGTTCAAGCTGGTGCCGCCGAGGGTCACGCCTTGATAGATGGTGACGTCGTCGCCGATCTCGGCGGTTTCACCAATAACGATGCCCATGCCGTGGTCAATGAAGAACCGCCGACCGACCTTGGCGCCCGGATGAATCTCGATCCCGGTCAGCCAGCGACCGAAGTTCGACACCAGTCGCGCCAGCCACTTCAACTCGTTGCGCCAGAGCATGCCGGCCAAACGATGAATCCAGATCGCATGCATGCCGGGGTAGCAGGTCAGGACTTCAAAAGCGTTACGCGCCGCCGGGTCTCGATGGAATACGCTTTGGATATCTTCACGCAAACGCTCAAACATCATTCAATCCTTCCGCTTTAGAAGCTCGCCACGGGCCGCTTTCTGGGTTTCCGTGAGGATGCCACGCAAAATATTCATTTCCGCCCGGCTGACCGAGCTGCGTCCGTACAACCGGCGCAGGCGCGCCATCAAGTGGCGTGGCTTTTCCGGGTCGAGGAATTCGATGGCAACCAGTGTCTGCTCCAGGTGCTCATAGAATCGCTCCAGCTCATCCATGGTCGCCAGCTCGGCGCTTTTCACCGAGGCCACTTCTTCTTTCTCGACCTTGCTCGGCTGACCCTGTGCGGCCAGCCAGGCCATGCGCACTTCATAACTCAATACCTGCACCGCCGCCCCGAGATTCAGCGAACTGAAGGTCGGGTCGGAAGGGATGTGCACGTGAAAATGACATCGCTGCAGCTCTTCGTTGGTCAGGCCGGAATCTTCACGGCCGAACACCAAAGCAATCTCGGCGCCCTGCCCGGCTTCCTCAACCACTTTGTTGCCGCATTCGCGCGGATCGAGCAGGGGCCAGGGAATGCGCCGGTCGCGGGCGCTGGTGCCGAGCACCAGATTGCAGCCGACCAGAGCATCTTCCAAGGTGGCGACGACTTGCGCGTTTTCAAGGATGTCACCGGCACCGGAGGCGCGGGCGTCGGCCTCGTGGTGCGGGAAGACCCGCGGTTCGACCAGCACCAGTCGCGACAGACCCATGTTTTTCATGGCGCGCGCGGCCCCGCCGATGTTGCCGGGGTGGCTGGTGTTGACCAGGACGACACGAATGTTCTGCAGCAAGGGAGGCGCTCTCGGACACAGGAAAGGGGGGCAAATCTTACAGAACAGCCTACCGTTAAGCTATGAAAGCGAACAGCGTCCTTCACCTGAAGAAAAGTTCTGATAGAATGCGCGGCTTTCTTTAACAACCTTAGGTGACACATCCATGCAGCCCATGCTGAATATCGCGCTGCGCGCCGCCCGCAGCGCCAGTGAACTGATCTTCCGCTCCATCGAGCGCCTGGATACCATCAAGGTCGACGAAAAAGACGCCAAGGATTACGTATCCGAGGTCGATCGCGCCGCTGAACAGAAAATCATCGATGCCCTGCGCAAGGCTTACCCGAATCACTCGATTCAGGGTGAAGAAACCGGCCTGCACGCTGGCACCGGCATCGAAGGCGAAGAGTACCTGTGGATCATCGATCCGCTGGACGGCACCACCAACTTCCTCCGTGGCATTCCGCACTTTGCAGTGAGCATTGCCTGCAAATATCGTGGTCGCCTGGAACACGCAGTAGTTCTGGACCCGGTCCGCCAGGAAGAATTCACCGCCAGCCGTGGTCGCGGCGCTCAACTGAACGGTCGTCGCCTGCGCGTCAGTGGTCGCACCAGCCTCGACGGCGCTCTGCTCGGCACTGGCTTCCCGTTCCGTGACGACCAGATGGACAACCTCGACAACTACCTCGGCATGTTCCGCGCCCTGGTTGGCCAGACTGCCGGCATCCGCCGCGCCGGTTCGGCGAGCCTGGACCTGGCTTACGTAGCTGCCGGTCGTTTCGATGCGTTCTGGGAATCGGGCCTGTCCGAGTGGGACATGGCTGCAGGCGCCCTGCTGATTCAAGAAGCCGGCGGCCTGGTGAGCGACTTCACCGGCGGTCACGACTTCCTTGAGAAAGGCCACATCGTTGCCGGCAACACCAAATGCTTCAAGGCAGTGCTGACGGCGATCCAGCCGCACCTGCCGGCCTCGCTGAAGCGCTAAGCTTTCCGCGAAACCAGAAAGCACCCTTCGGGGTGCTTTTTTTATGCCTACAATTCCAAACACCACAATTTCCCTGTGGGAGCGAGCCTGCTCGCGAATAGGGCGTGCCAGCAAAGGAAATATCAACTGGTAGACCGTATTCGCGAGCAGGCTCGCTCCCACAGATGAGAATCGCGCGCTGCCCTGAATCGCGGGTATAAAAAAAGCACCCCGCAGGGTGCTTCTTTTCACAACAGTAGCGCTTTACTGAGCCGGCTCATTCTGCGACAGGATCAGCTTGCCTTCCTTGTCGACCGGAATCTGGTTGCCCGGATCGCGATCCATCCGCACTTTGCCTTCCTTGCCATCAAGCGAGTAACGCACGTCGTAGCCGACGACCTTGTCGCTGATGTCATTGACCGTGTTGCAGCGGGTTTGCGTGGTGGTGTAGGTGTCACGCTCCTGCATGCCCTCCTGCACCTTGTTGCCCGCATAACCGCCACCGACCGCACCGGCCACCGTGGCAATCTTCTTGCCGGTGCCGCCGCCAATCTGGTTACCCAGCAAACCACCGGCCAGCGCGCCGACCACGGTACCGGCGATCTGGTGTTGATCTTTTACCGGTGCCTGACGGGTCACCGTTACATCCTTGCATACTTCACGTGGAGTCTTGATCTGTGTCTTGACCGGCTCAACGGCTAATACTTGCGCATACTCAGGGCCGCTTTTAACCAGGCTGTAGGTGGCAACAGCACCCCCGGCTGTGACACCGACAGCACCCAATACCGCACCAACCAGCAACGACTTGTTCACATGAACCTCCTGACCATCACATGCGGGACGCGCCCGCGCTTCTCCCAGCCTTGGAGCACAAAAAAAGGCGCGAGTTCAACTCGCGCCTTTTGTTGGCTGACAGCCGGGAAATCGCTGGCCGTTATGGACGATCGTCGACTTCCTTATCGGTGTTGGCCGGAGGAATCAGATCCTCGGTGGTCAGGTTCAGCCAGATCAGCACCACGTTGGCGATGTAGATCGACGAGTAGGTACCCGCCAGTACACCAATGAACAGTGCGATGGAGAAACCGAACAGGTTGTCGCCACCGAAGAACAGCAGCGCCGCGATCGCCAGCAGAGTGGAGATCGAGGTCGCCATGGTGCGCAGCAGGGTCTGAGTGGTCGAGATGTTGATGTTCTCGATCAGCGTCGCCTTGCGCAGCACGCGGAAGTTCTCACGCACCCGGTCGAAGACCACGATGGTGTCGTTCAGCGAGTAACCGATGATCGCCAGCACTGCCGCCAGCACTGTCAGATCGAAGGTGATCTGGAAGTACGAGAGGATACCCACGGTCACGATCACGTCGTGGATCAGCGACACAATGGCGCCGACCGCAAACTTCCACTGAAAGCGGAACGCCAGGTAGATCAGGATGCCGCCGAGCGCCAGCAGCATGCCGAGGCCGCCCTGGTCGCGCAGTTCTTCACCGACCTGCGGGCCGACGAACTCGACACGCTTGACCGTCGCCGGGTTGTCACCGCCGACCTTTTGAAGCGCTTCCGCTACTTGATGGCCCAACTGCGGGTCTTCACCCGGCATGCGCACCAGCAGGTCGGTGGTCGCACCGAAGTTCTGCACCACGGCTTCGTGATAACCGGAAGTCGCCAGTTGCTCGCGCACCTTGGTGACGTCGGCCGGACGCTCGTAGGTCAGCTCGATGAGCGTACCGCCGGTGAAGTCCAGGCCCCAGTTCATGCCCTTGGTGGCAACACTGAACAAGGCAATGACGGTAAGCAGCAATGTGACGCCGAACGCGAAGTTGCGAACGCCCATGAAGTTGATTGTACGTAACATGGCAGCCCCTTAAATCCACAACTTCTTGAAGTCACGTCCGCCAAAGATCAGGTTGACCATTGCGCGGGTCACCATGATGGCCGTGAACATCGAGGTAAAGATCCCGAGGGACATCGTCACTGCGAATCCCTTCACCGGGCCGGTGCCCATGGCGAAGAGAATGCCGCCGACCAGCAAGGTGGTCAGGTTGGCGTCGAGAATCGCGGTGAATGCCCGGCCGAAGCCTTCGTTGATTGCCCGCTGCACAGTCATGCCGGCGGCGATCTCTTCACGAATCCGCGAGAAGATCAGTACGTTAGCGTCGACCGCCATACCCATGGTCAAGACGATACCGGCGATACCCGGCAGGGTCAGCGTGGCACCCAGCAACGACATCAATGCCAGCAGCAGCACCATGTTCACCGCCAGCGCAACGGTGGCGATGACGCCGAAGAAGCGGTAGATGGCGATGATGAACAGCGACACGAACAGCATGCCCCACAGGGAAGCGTCGATACCTTTGGTGATGTTGTCAGCACCCAGGCTCGGACCGATTGTGCGCTCTTCAGCGAAGTACATCGGTGCAGCCAGACCACCGGCACGCAGCAGCAGCGCCAGCTCGGACGACTCGCCCTGACCGTTCAGGCCAGTGATGCGGAATTGCGCACCCAGCGGCGACTGAATGGTCGCCAGGCTGATGATCTTCTTCTCTTCCTTGAACGTCTGCACCGCGACGTCTTTCTCGACGCCATCAACCACTTGCTTGGTGTAAGTGGTGACCGGACGCTGTTCGATGAAGATCACCGCCATGCTGCGACCGACGTTGGAACGGGTCGCGCGGCTCATCAGCTCGCCACCATGACCATCCAGACGGATGTTCACTTCAGGCGTGCCGTGTTCGCCGAAACCGGCCTTGGCGTCGGTGACCTGGTCACCGGTGATGATCAGGCCACGCTCGATCTGCGCAGGAGGACGGTTGCCTTCGCGGAATTCGAACGATTCGGAAGTGGCTTTCGAAGCGCCCGGCTCGGCGGCCAGACGGAACTCAAGGTTGGCCGTCTTGCCGAGAATACGCTTGGCTTCGGCAGTGTCCTGCACGCCCGGCAGCTCAACCACGATGCGGTTGGCGCCCTGACGCTGCACGATCGGTTCGGCAACACCCAGCTCGTTGACGCGGTTACGTACCGTGGTCAGGTTCTGCTTGATGGAGTATTCACGGATTTCCGCCAGCTTGGCCGGGGTCATCGCCAGACGCAGCACCGGTTGACCGTTGAGGTCGGCCGGAACAATGTCGAAATCGTTGAAGTTCTTGCGGATCAGCGCACGGGCCTGTTCGCGGGAATCTTCATCGCTGAAGCCCAACTGAATGGCACCGCCCAGTTGCGGCAGGCTGCGATAGCGCAGCTTCTCTTTGCGCAGCAGGCTCTTGACGTCGCCTTCGTAGACTTTCAGGCGTGCATCGAGGGCTTTGTCCATGTCCACTTCGAGCAGGAAGTGCACACCACCGGACAAGTCCAGACCCAGCTTCATCGGGTGCGCACCGAGGTTGCGCAGCCATTGCGGGGTGGTCTGTGCCAGGTTCAGCGCGACGACGTAGTCATCACCCAATGCCTTGCGTACAACGTCCTTGGCCGGCAGCTGATCTTCAGCCTTGCTCAGACGGATCAGACCGCCCTTGCCGCCCGCCGTCAGCGTAGCCGCCTTGACGTTGATGCCGGACTCTTTCAGCGCTGTGCTGACGCGAGCCAGATCGGCGTCATTGACCTGCAGAGCCGTGCTGGCGCCGCTGATCTGAATCGCCGGGTCATCGGGGTAAAGATTGGGAGCGGAATAAATCAGACCGATCGCCAGCACCGCCAGGATCAGAATGTATTTCCACAGAGGGTATTTGTTCAGCATCACGCCGCCCGTTATGAACGCGGGGCGCCTTGCGCGCCCCGTCGATTGAGTAGAAGTTGTTGCTCTTAGATCGCTTTCAGCGTGCCTTTTGGCAGCGTGGCGGCGATGGCGCCTTTCTGGAACTTCATTTCCACGGTGTCGGACACTTCCAGAACCACGAAGTCATCGGCAACCTTGGTGATCTTGCCGGCGATGCCGCCAGTGGTCACGACTTCGTCGCCCTTCTGCAGGCTGCTCAGCAGGTTCTTCTGCTCTTTGGCGCGCTTGGCCTGTGGACGCCAGATCATCAGGTAGAAGATGACCAGGAAGCCGACCAGGAAAATCCACTCGAAGCCGCCGCCCATTGGGCTTGCAGCAGCCGGTGCAGCTGCGTCAGCCATGGCGTTAGAGATAAAAAAGCTCATTTAGCACTCCAGTTGCAAATGTTGAATCTTGGGGTCAGAAAACTCAGTCCAAAGGCGGAACGGGAAGTCCGCGTTTGGCGTAGAAGGCATCGACAAAGGCGGCCAATGTACCCTGTTGAATAGCCTCGCGCAAACCAGCCATCAGCACCTGATAATGGCGCAAGTTATGGATGGTATTGAGCATGCTGCCGAGCATTTCGCCGCACTTGTCCAGGTGATGCAGATAAGCGCGCGAGAAGTTCTGGCAGGTGTAGCAATCGCAGGTCGGATCCAGCGGCGATTCATCATGGCGATGGAACGCGTTACGGATCTTCAGCACACCGGTATCGATGAACAGATGCCCATTGCGGGCATTACGGGTTGGCATCACGCAATCGAACATGTCCACCCCGCGGCGCACACCCTCAACCAGATCTTCCGGTTTGCCAACGCCCATAAGGTAACGAGGTTTGTCAGCGGGCATCTGGCCCGGCAGATAATCCAGCACCTTGATCATTTCGTGCTTCGGTTCGCCCACCGACAGACCGCCGATGGCGAGGCCGTCGAAGCCGATCTTGTCGAGGCCTTCGAGCGAGCGCATGCGCAGGTTTTCATGCATGCCACCCTGGACGATGCCGAACAGCGCCGCGGTGTTGTCGCCGTGAGCATTCTTCGAACGCTGCGCCCAGCGCAGCGACAGCTCCATCGATACCCGCGCGACGTCTTCGTCAGCCGGATACGGCGTGCATTCGTCGAAGATCATCACGATGTCGGAACCCAGATCGCGCTGCACCTGCATCGACTCTTCCGGGCCCATGAACACTTTGGCGCCGTCGACCGGAGAAGCGAAGGTCACGCCCTCCTCCTTGATCTTGCGCATCGCGCCGAGGCTGAACACCTGGAAGCCGCCGGAGTCGGTGAGGATCGGGCCTTTCCACTGCATGAAATCGTGCAGGTCGCCATGTTCCTTGATCACTTGAGTGCCGGGACGCAACCACAGGTGAAAGGTGTTGCCCAGAATGATTTCCGCGCCAGTGGCGACGATGTCGCGCGGCAGCATGCCCTTGACCGTGCCGTAGGTGCCGACCGGCATGAACGCCGGGGTCTCGACGGTGCCACGGGGGAAGGTCAGGCGACCACGACGAGCCTTGCCATCGGTGGCCAGCAGCTCAAAGGACATTCGACATTCGCGACTCATTCTGTTTCCTCTGGGCCTGTCTGTTCAGGGGCAGTTGGAGCGGGATTGCGGGTGATGAACATCGCATCCCCGTAACTGAAAAAGCGGTAGCCGTTTTCCACGGCGGCCTTGTAGGCGGCCATGGTTTCGGGATAACCGGCAAACGCGGAAACCAGCATCAACAGCGTGGATTCCGGTAAATGGAAATTGGTCACCAGGGCATCGACCACATGAAACGGCCGGCCCGGATAGATAAAGATGTCGGTGTCGCCACTGAACGGCTTGAGCACACCATCGCGCGCCGCACTTTCCAGCGAACGCACGCTGGTGGTGCCGACCGCAACCACCCGACCGCCCCGCGCACGGCACGCAGCGACCGCATCGACCACGTCCTGGCCGACTTCCAGCCACTCGCTGTGCATGTGGTGATCTTCGATCTTCTCGACACGCACCGGCTGGAACGTCCCCGCGCCCACGTGCAATGTCACGAATGCAGTCTCGACGCCCTTGGCAGCAATCGCCTGCATCAGCGGCTCATCGAAATGCAGCCCCGCCGTCGGCGCTGCGACCGCACCCAGACGCTGGGCGTACACGGTCTGATAACGCTCGCGATCCGAGCCTTCATCCGGGCGGTCTATATAAGGAGGCAACGGCATGTGCCCGACGCGATCGAGCAGCGGCAAGACTTCCTCGGCAAAACCCAGCTCGAACAACGCATCATGACGCGCGAGCATCTCGGCTTCGCCACCGCCGTCGATAAGGATCTTCGAACCCGGTTTCGGCGACTTGCTGGAGCGCACATGGGCCAGCACGCGGTGCGCATCGAGCACGCGCTCGATGAGAATTTCCAGCTTGCCGCCGGACGCTTTCTGCCCGAACAGCCGCGCCGGAATCACCCGGGTATTGTTGAACACCATCAAATCGCCCGGGCGCAAATGCTCAAGCAAATCAGTGAATTGACGGTGTGCCAGGGCGCCGCTCGGCCCATCAAGGGTCAGCAGGCGACTACCGCGACGCTCGGCCAACGGATGGCGGGCGATCAGCGAATCAGGAAGCTCGAAAGTAAAGTCAGCAACGCGCATGATGGGGTTCGTCTAGCAGGGCCGGAAAGTCTAGCGGAAATATCAAAAATTGACCATGAAACGTGATTGACCAACGGTAATCACCTCTCTATACTTCGCCGCCATTGAGCCCTGATGGCGGAATTGGTAGACGCGGCGGATTCAAAATCCGTTTTCGAAAGGAGTGGGAGTTCGAGTCTCCCTCGGGGCACCAACACAGAGAAAAAGGTCTTGCGAAAGCAGGGCCTTTTTTTTCGTCTGGTGGAAAGTGGAGGGTTGTTTTTGTCTTTTTTCCAAAACAATCAGGGCAACCAGCTTTTCACTCTTGCGGCGCCGGGGCCAACGCGCCACCGGCTAGCCTAATGCCCAACCGTCTAGGGCAACAAGCCCATCAAAAAACCTCAATCGAACCTGCAGTAATTGCTCTGACTCCATGTCCTGACGCTGGGGAACTGGCCGGATCGGTTACGTGCCGCAGGTTTTGCCAAACGCCCTGTCATAATCGCCTGATCCCGGCTAGTTCGAGCTCAAAGCCTACTTTCGATTTCCTCCCAGATGTACGCGTAGTTGTACTTCAACCAACGAACCAGCACTTTATCGAACTGGCGACGAAACCAGTTTCGCTCCCTAGCTTCCAGCCTTTCCTCAATCGATTCTCTGAGTATGTCGGGGTCGAAACCCGTCCATATCGGAGGCACAGGTGCAACGAGATTGGTAAAGCACACCGGCGCGACCTCGGAATAAAGAATTGAGTAAAGGATTTCAGGGTCTACACCTCTCACCTTATTCGCCAAATAATCATATTCCACGGGAAAATCATTGAATGGCTCGGAAAGAGCGGCTCTAACTTTTGTCAGTTGTGGCTCGGTCAGAAGATGTCCCAATGTGTGAGCTCCTCTAACTCTTCGTCCAATGAACTTGCCACTGCTTCGCCTGCAACACCGCCGGCGATTGTTCCTGCCAAGACAACTGCTATCGCACAAATAGGAGCGCCTGGGCCGCAGAGTGCGCTAACGCCCATCCCCGCGAGAACACCGCCGACCGCCCCCGAACCAACAATGATGCCTTGGCGAGCAGCTTCTTTGGGTTTGTTGTCAGCATTCAGAATTTGATAGGTTGCCAGAGCCGCCGTCACGAGAACACCAAGCTTGCCCATGACCAGCATTTTTTTGGTGCCGGCCGTGAATCTCGCATTATCACGACCGGAGGATTCCAAGATGGCGTAGTGAACTTTGTTCTTCTCTACATCCGAAAGACTGTCATACCCCTTCTGAAAAAAGTTTTCAGAGTAGATATCCAATAGTGTTTTCAGTCCTTTCCCGTCTTTCTTTTTCCTCTGAGCGATCGCCAATCCTTGCGCTGACGTGAATTTACGATGCTCCATCATGATTTTGTTACGCATCTCATGACTAAACTTCACACCTTCTTGCGCCGTAATTCTTCCCGCTTTCACGTCGTCTCTAACTTGTTGAGACATACGCTTGATATTCTTGGTATAGCTCGCCCTGATCTTTTCATCAGAGATGGCATCCAGTGAAAATCTCAGCGCACTGCCCTCCATCAGCTCTAGCGCCCTGTCGAGTGGCGAGTCCTGAAGGGCGTGCTCGCGCTGGACTACGTAGCTGCCTGTCACAATGTACGGTTCGGTCATAGGACGGTCCTTATCCCAATATTTTGCTCAAAAGGCTTTCAGTAAGAGACGAGCCTTCTGCAGGCTGTTCTTCCTCGAATTTGAGCATCAAGCACTTCTTGCCCGATGGATTTGCGAATTTGACCGCATTGTCGTTGTTGAATACGCCCAGGAGTGATGAACCATCATCAAAGTGGGCGATACAGGAAAGTCCCTCATAACTTTCCTCGGCAGGAATTCTGAAGCCAATCCATCCGGCTTGTCCGATTAGAGGTTCGGGTGGAACAAAGTCGCACGGGGTGTGCGTATCGCCAATGATGATTGTGCTCGACCCACCTATTACGATGCTGCCGTGCGTACCGCCGGTATTGATCGTGGCAGCATTTTTACCATTTATGAAAACTGTCGAGGAAAGCCCCGAAGAGAGCGCACTGCCGCAGGTACATGAATCACCTTGGCGAGCTGCGGGCAAACCATCGAAGAAAACGTCAGGCGAACCTGTCGCGATGGGGTTGGTTCCGTGCCCTGGAACAGGACAGCTGGAGGGATCGCTTTTACGAGCGGCTGGGTTAGCCATGAATGACTCCTGTCAAAAAAATCCTTTTCGAGAGGTAAACCTATCACGAAATTCAGCCTGGACGGCCGCATCCGATCATTCAAAAAAGTGCTCGATCACCAGACCGCGCTACCTGTTGCTTGGGTTAACGCGGTTGGTACTTCGCTGGCGTTTTCTACCTTGCCATCAACTCAAGTTTCAGAATGGGACGCGGCTCCTCCCTACTCCTTGACTGCAAACATCCGATCAGCAATCTCCCACCCCCGCTCCACCCCTTCCTTCGTCAACCATATCGACTTGTTCCTGTTAACCGGATTACTGATCAAACCCTGTTCGTGCAAGCGGTTCATGATCTCGAAGTCATAGCCCTTCCACGCATTGCCGTCGTCGGAGCTATAGGCTGCCAGGAGAGCAAGGACGGCGTCGTCGATCAGTTTCATGTCGTATTCCATGATGGTCACTCCGCTGATGTTCAGTGTTTGTAATCAAAGCGTCGTATCAAAGTGGATGTCAATGCTGCGCGAGCTTGTAGGTTTTAGATGCCCGATTGCTGGTTGCCTCGAATGCGATGACCGCCCGTATAATCACGCCCGCACGACAGACTCCGCCGGTACTTCGCGCATTGGTTTCAAGCCATCCACTTCACTGACAGACATCCCCATGGAAACCTCACTGGAAACCGTCGCCCTCTTCTCCCTCAAACTTGCCTACGAAGAAGAAGGCCTGAGCCCGATCCTGCGCGATGACATGGTCATGGGCGATTATCAGAAAGACGTTTTCGAGTTACTGGTGAAACGCGGCGATGTCGAGGCCATCCAGTTCAAGATGAACGAATGCCTGAATCTGGCGCTGGATGCTTTGGGCGGGGTCGAGAAGCCGTTGGGG
>NZ_JAFGYL010000025.1:0-61881 GCF_017491835.1 Pseudomonas sp. 67(2021) | reverse complement strand
TTCAAGACCAGAGTTCACCTCGACATTTCCGGTCGACGTATCTCTAACAATCAACACGGTCAGTCCCCTCTCCCGTGGGAGAGGGCTAGGGTGAGGGCCAAGCCATCACACCGAAAACACTGACATACCACGACCCAAACCAATCAAGCACGCAACCGCGCCGTCACTTCATTCAACTGCCCCGACAACCCATGCAGGTTCTGACTGGCACTTTCGGTGCGCTGCACGTTGTCGAGGTTGGTGCTGGCAATCGCAGTGATTTCAGTCAGGTTGCGCGAGATATCCTCGGCCACTGAAGTCTGCTCCTCAGCGGCCGTGGCGATCTGCCGGTTCATGTCGCGAATCGCCTCCACCGCCAAGGTGATGCGCTCCAGCATCGCGCCGGCCTGGGTCACTTGCTCGACGCTTTCATCACTGCGCGCCTGGCCGCTCTCGATAGCCTGCGCGGCATCGACAGCGCCGGTCTGCACGTTCTGAATGATCTGGTTGATCTCGATGATCGACTCCGCCGTGCGCTGAGCGAGGTTGCGCACCTCATCGGCGACAACCGCAAAACCACGCCCGGCCTCACCCGCCCGCGCCGCTTCGATGGCTGCGTTGAGCGCCAGCAGGTTGGTCTGTTCGGCGATGCCACGAATCACTTCCAGCACCTTGCCGATACGACCGCTGTCGGTTTCCAGGCGACGGATCACCGTGGCGGTGTTGGCGATTTCGCCGCGCATCTGCGTGATCGAGTAAATGGTGGTCTGCATGACCTTTTCACCCTGCTGCGCCGACTGATCGGCATCGTCGGCAGCACGTGCGGCATCGGCGGCGTGACGGGCGACTTCCTGGGCGGTGGCGGACATTTCATTCATCGCCGTGGCCACTTGATCAGTGCGGTTGAATTGCTCGCTGGTGCCGCCGGCCATGGTCGTGGCAATGGCGTTCAACTCGCCGCTGGCGCTGTCCAGATCACCGGCGCTGCGTTGCAAGCGAGTGAAGGTGTCCGCAAGAAAATCGCGCAGAGTGTTCGCTGCGGCGGCGAGGTTGCCCAGTTCATCGCAACGCTCGCTGACAACACGTTCGACCAACTGGCCACGGCTCAAGCGGGTGACGTAATCGATGAGGTTGCGGATCGGCTCGATCAGGTTGCGGCTGACCAGCCACAGGCTCAGCAGACCGATCAACAAGCCTGACGCGAGCATCACCAACAGGCCCAGCCACACGGTGCGCTCAGCGCTGGCGCTGATCAACGCCGATTGCGCGGTGCCCTGCTCGCGCAGCTCGGCGACCAATGCGCTCATCTGCTCGCTGGTGGCGCGATCGACGCCTTTGACCGCTGCGTCGCCGGCGCTCGGATCACCACCGGCAGCCACGTAGGCATCGCGGCCTTTCTGATAGGCCGCGCCCAACTGGCGATGCTCTTCGCGCAAACGTTCGATGCGGGATTTGAGATTGGCCTCGATGCCTTTTTGGCCGGCCAGTTCGCCGAGAATGTTCTGCACGTCGCGCTGGCGCTCTTCGAACTGGCTCCAGTATTTCGCCAGATCCGCCGGTTGCTTGCCGCGCAGCAGGACGTTTTTCCATTCCTGCACCTGCACCTTGAATTGCAGGTTGGCTTCATCGATCAGTTGCGAAGTGTGCAGCGGGCCGGCGATCAACTGGCTATAGCTTTGCACGCCGTTGGAGAGGTAATTAAAGCAGGCCAGCGCGATCAACAATATCGCCAGCAGACTGCCGCTCAACAGGGCGAGAATTTGCGCTCTCAGGGATTTTTGCAGCATTGCAAGGTACTCGAAGCAGGGATGAGGCACGCCCGAGCGGACGTGAAAAATGGCCGGACTTCCCTGTCGACGTACCATGACCGAAAGCCAATGGCGCGCAACCTAACTCAACCGAGATCGGCGCGCCAGAGCGCTTCTTGAGAATCTTCCGACAGTCGGTAACGCGTTGATTTGCAGTCACTTTACTGTCACAAAACGGTCATGTTGGCTTGCGATGATGCCGCACAGGTGAACCTGAAAATCCCCCACCAGACACCCTCCTCGCAGCGAGCCGCCATGAACCACAGCCTCGATATCAGCCATCGCGCCCCGGACCTGTTTGGCTTGCTCTACGGCTTTCGTTTTCTACCCGGTGAGCGCGGGCGCGAGATCGATTCGGCAACGGCCTTGCGCTGCTTGCAGGACGACGGCGACAGCGAAGAGTTTCTCTGGCTGCACCTGAACCTGGCCCACGCCGCGTGCGAGCGCTGGATGAAAAGTCATCTGCAATTACCCGAGGAGTTTTTCGAAGCGCTGCACGAAGGTTCGCGTTCGACGCGCATCGAGCATGTCGATTCGGCGCTGCTGGCGGTGGTCAACGATGTGGTGTTCAACCTCAGCAGCATGGTCTCCTCCGACGTGTCGACGCTGTGGGTCTGCGTGCGCAGCAAACTGATCGTCAGCGCGCGCCTGCAACCGCTGCACTCGGTGGACAAGTTGCGCTCGTCGGTGAAGGCCGGCGAATGCTTTCGCTCGCCCTCGGAACTACTCGTGCATTTGCTGCGCGATCAGGGCGAAGTGCTGACGCAGATCGTGCGCAAGACCAGTCTGAGTGTTGATCAGGTCGAAGACGAACTGCTCTCCTCGCGCCTGTCGACCAACCGCGCCGAACTTGGCGCCAACCGTCGCGTGCTGGTGCGTCTGCAACGGCTGCTGGCGCTGGAGCCGGGTTCGCTGCTGCGCCTGCTCAATCGTCCACCGCCGTGGTTGCAGAAGGAGGACGTCAAGGAGTTGCGCAAATCCACCGAGGAGTTTGCGCTGATCATCAACGACCTCACAGCCCTCGGCGAACGGATCAAACTGTTACAGGAAGAAATCGCCGCCAACCTCAACGAACAGAGCAACCGCACGCTGTTCACCCTGACGGTGGTGACAGTGCTGGCCTTGCCGATCAACATCATTGCCGGTTTTTTCGGCATGAATGTCGGCGGTGTGCCGCTGTCCCAGGACCCGCATGGATTTTGGGTGCTGGTCGCGTTGGTAGCGACGTTCACCGTGATTGCCGGGCGCTGGGCGTTTCGCAAGCGTGGGGATTATTGAGCGCAAATCCCACACACAACACAGTCCTCCCACAGGGGCAATGTGCTCAATATCAGAGCGTTGAGCGGACCACATCGCCGAGCCAATCCATAAACACCCGCACCCGCAGCGGCAAATGCCGTTGCCGCGCGTACAACAACGAAATCGCCATCGGCGGTGCGGTGTGTTGCGGCAGTACGGTCACCAGTTCGCCATTTTCCAGATGCGGCTGCATGCCGGTGCGCGGTACCTGCGTCAGGCCGAAGCCGCCCAGGCACGCCGCTTCATAGGCGTCGGTGCTGTTGACCGTAACACTGCCGGCCATCGCCACCCGTCGCACTTCGCCACCCTCCTCATACACAAACCCTTCCGAACGCGAGCCCAGTACGCCGACGTAATGCACCAGCCGATGCTGCGCCAGATCCTCGATGGTCTGCGGCACGCCGTAACGTTGCAGGTAAGCCGGGCTGGCGCAATTGACCATCGGGAAGTCGCCAAGATGCCGGGCGACCACCGACTGATCCGGCTGCGCGCCGATGCGCAACACGCAGTCGAAACCCTCGCTGAGCAGATCGACGCGGCGGTCGGTACTGCTGATTTCCATCTGCAGATTCGGGTGGCGATCCATGAATTCCGGCAGGCGCGGCATGATCAAGCGCCGCGCGAGGATGTTCGGCATATCGACGCGGATGCGCCCGGTCAGCGAAGACTCGTCCTGACGGAACAGCCCTTCGATTTCATCCATGTGCGAGAGCAAGTCCTTGCTGCGCTCATACAGCACCAGTCCATCCTGAGTGGCCTGCACCTTGCGCGTGGTGCGCTGCAACAGCCGCGTGCCGAGCAAGGCTTCGAGTGCCTGCACTTGTTCGGACACCGTCGAGCGCGGCAGGCCGAGGCTTTCACCGGCGAGGGTGAAACTCGACAGTTCGCTGACCCGGACGAAAGTGCGCAGCAGTTCCAGTTTGTTCATGACAAGCCCCGGTGATTGTTCGGCTGAGCCGATCAGTGATTCCGCTTTTGCCGTGTTTATCACCTCAGGGCGGATAAATAAACTTCTTCCATCCCATTCAACGCAATCGAGGAAGTCAGCATGAACCCCAAAATCGCACTGATCACTGGCGCCAGTCGTGGCCTCGGCCGCAGCGCCGCCCTGCACCTCGCCGCGCAAGGCATCGACATCATCGGCACCTACAACAGCCGCGCCGACGAGGCCCGGGCGCTGGTCACTGAATTGCAGGCGCTCGGCGCGAAAGCGGCGATGCTGCAACTGGACGTCGGCCGCAGCGAGAATTTCGCCGCGTTTGCCGCGCAGGTTGAACAGGTATTGGGGCAAACCTTTGAGCGTCAGCGCTTTGATTTCCTGATCAACAATGCCGGGGTCGGCGTGCATGCGCTGTTCAGCGAAACCACCCCGGAGCAGTTCGATCTGCTGATGAACGTGCAGTTGAAAGGGCCGTTTTTCCTGACTCAGCAACTGTTGCCGCTGATCAATGACGGTGGGCGCATCGTCAATATCTCCAGCGGCCTGACCCGCTTCAGCCTGCCCGGTTATGGCGCTTATGCGGCAATGAAAGGTGCGATGGAAGTGCTGACGCGTTATCAGGCGAAAGAGCTGGGTGCGCGTCAGATTGGCGTGAACGTTCTGGCGCCGGGTGCGATTGAAACCGATTTTGGCGGTGGCACGGTGCGCGACAACAGTGCTGTCAACGCGATGGTCGCCAGCAATACCGCGCTGGGTCGTGTAGGGCTGCCGGATGATATTGGCGGTGCACTGGCGCTGCTGCTGTCGGAGGGCGGACAGTGGATCAACGGTCAGCGGGTCGAGGCGTCTGGCGGCATGTTTCTCTGACCTCAACCAACAGACCGTTTGTGGCGAGGGGATTTATCCCCGCTGGGCTGCGGAGCGGCCCCAAAATCGGGTCTGCTACGCAGCCCAGCGGGGATAAATCCCCTCGCCACAGGGCTACCTCAGCTTTCATATGTGCGGCGGGCCATGAAGCGCTCGCGCAGTACGTCATAACCCCAGTGGTAGACATAGGTGTACGGCAGGAAGAACAGCAGCACGCCAATGTCGAGTAACAACGCCTGCCACAGGCTGACCGACAGCCACCAGGCTATCAGCGGCACGCCCATCACGATCAGTCCACCTTCGAACAACAGCGCATGCACTACACGGGACCAGGCGTTGTGCGGCAGATTCATCCGCGCCAGAGCACGGTCGAAAAAACGGTTGAACACCACGTTCCACGCCAGCGCCAACAGCGCGATCAACACGGTCACCGCGCCCATGTCGAGCAGCGGCTTTTGCATGATCCAGGCGAGCAGCGGCGTGCAGATGAGGATGGCGAGAAACTCGAAACCAACCGCCTGGAAAACACGTTCGGTAATGGACTTGTGGGCAGTCATGGCCTGACTCCTTGTTTGACGATGGTTGCCATGATCCAACTGAATGCCGATACTTCAAAACCAATAACCATCGATTAAGGCGATAGTTCATGGCTTCGCAGGAAGTGCTGCTGGCGTTTGTCCAGGCAGCGACGCAAGGCTCGTTCTCGGCGGCAGCGCGCAAGTTGGGCCGCAGTCAGTCGACCATCAGCGCCGCGGTCGCCAGTCTCGAGATTGATCTGGATTTGCAGCTATTCGACCGCAGCAGCCGCAAGCCCAAGCTCACCCCCGCCGGCCACGTCATGCTGCAGAAAGCCGAGGCGATTCTGGCCGCCACCAGTCGTCTGGAAATGAGCGCACGGCAGTTGGCCCAAGGTGTGGAACCGAAGCTGACCGTGGCGATTTCCGACACTTATCAGTCCTATCGTTTCGAAGCGGCGCTGGTGGATTTCGAGCAGCGTTATCCGGAGCTTGAGCTGGAATGCCTGATTGCCGAATGCGAAGACCTGATCGAACTGGTCCAGCGCGGCCGGGCGCATCTGGCGTTCGCGGAAATGCAGGATAACTACCCGCCGGATCTTGTGACCTCCACTGTGGCCGAGCGCACGGAGATAGCCTTGTTCGTCAGCCGCGAGCATGCGTTGGCCAAGCTTGAGCATGTCGATCAGCAGATTCTCGAGCAACATCGCGAGCTGCGACTGGCGACCATCGTCAATCCGTACGACAGTCGCGGCAAAGGCCGGGTGTGGTCGGCGCCGAGTTACCTGATGCTGCTGGAAATGGCGGAAAAAGGCTTTGGCTGGGCACCGTTGCCGAGGTGGCTGGTGCAGCGTTATGCCAATGATTTGCTGATAGAGCTCGACGTGCGCGGCTGGCCGAAACCGGTGTTTGTCGACGCCTTGTGGTCGCGCTTGTATCCGCCGGGGCCGGCGGGGAGCTGGTTGCTCAGCAAGATGCTCGAATAAGCGGTGCTGCCATTCGCGAGCAGGCTCGCTCCCACACTTGAAACGCGCTCACCTATGGGATCGAGCCTCCCAAAAGTGAAATGCAATCACCTGTGGGAGCGAGCCTGCTCGCGAAAGGGCCAGCCGCACCGACGCAGCTTCCAGATCAACCCAGGTCCCTCAGTCGCCCCTCGATAAACCGCCGCTCCGGCTCCTGCCGCGTCAGCTCCAGCGCCCGCTGATACGCCGCCCGCGCCTGCTCCACCCGGCCCAACTGCCGGCAAAACTCCGCCCGCGCCGAATGCGCCAAGTGGTAATCCTGCAACTCCCCACGCGCCAAAATCCCTTCTACCAACAACAACCCGGCCAACGCTCCATCCCGTTTGGCTACCGCCACCGCGCGGTTCAGCTCGATCACTGGCGACGGCACCGCTCGCAGCAGCACGTCATACAGACCGACAATCTGCTCCCAGTCAGTTTGCGCCGCCGACGGCGCTTCCGCATGCACCGCTGCAATCGCCGCTTGCAGGCAGTATGGCCCAAAGCGTCGCGTACTCAGCGCGCGCTCGACCAGCGTGCAACCCTCAGCCATCAACCGGGCATCCCACAACGAGCGATCCTGATCGTCGAGCAACACCAGTTCACCGCTCGGCGAGGTGCGCGCCGGTCGGCGTGATTCATGCAGCAGCATCAGCGCCAGCAGACCCATGACTTCCGGCTCAGGCAGCAACTCCATCAACAAGCGCCCCAGCCGAATCGCTTCGCGCGTCAGATCCTCGCGGGTCAGCTCGGCACCGACCGAGGCCGAATAGCCTTCGTTGAACACCAGATAAATCACACGCAATACGCTGTCGAGGCGCTCGGGCAATTCGTTCAGCGTGGGCACTTGATAAGGGATTTTCGCGTCGCGGATCTTGGCCTTGGCGCGCACGATGCGCTGGGCGATCGCCGCCGGCGCCGAGAGAAAAGCGCGGGCGATTTCTTCGGTGGTGAGGTCGCAGACTTCGCGCAAGGTCAGCGGCACCTGCGCATCCGCCGCCAGTGCCGGGTGGCAGCAGGTGAAGATCAGCCGCAAGCGATCGTCTTCCACGTCTTCGCCACTCCAGTCAGCCTGTTCCAGCTCATCGAGTTGCGCCATCAGCAACGGTTGCGACGCCTTGAACCGCGCGCGCCGGCGCAGCACATCGATGGCTTTGAAACGTCCGGTGGAGACCAGCCAGGTCCGCGGGTTGTCCGGCACGCCGTCGCGTTGCCAGCGCTCGACCGCGACGAAGAACGCCTCGTGCAAGGCTTCTTCGGCGAGGTCGAAATCACCGAGCAGGCGGATCAGCGTCGCCAGAATCCGCCGCGAATCCTCGCGGTAGACCTGCTCGACCCGCGCCCGGACGTCAGACATTCAACTGCCGCACCGGACGTACCTCAACGCTGCCAACCCGCGCTGCCGGAATGTTGCCGGCCACCTGAATCGCTTCGTTGAGATCCTTGGCATCGATCAGGTAAAAACCGGCCAGTTGCTCCTTGGTTTCAGCGAAAGGCCCGTCGGTGATCGACACCTTGCCGTTGCGCATGCGTACCGTGGTGGCGGTTTCTACCGATTCCAGCGCTTCGGCGGCGATCATCCGCCCGCTGCCCTGAATCGACTCGGCGTAGGCCCAGCATTCGGCGTCTTCCGGGCTGTCCGGCGAGGTGTGCAGCAGGCGTTCATCGCTGTAGACCAGGCATAGGTATTTCATGGCGATCTCCTGATTCGAACGGATCAACTATGGCTGAAGATCAGGGGGTTACATCGAACAGCGTCGCGCCGCTCATCGGATCGAACGGTGCCGACCAGTGTTCGTGGGCAATCTTCCACGCCCCGCCGACTTGCCGATAACAGGCGGTCACACGCATCCAGCAACTCTGGGTTTCGCCCTTGTCGTTGGTGCCGCCGCAATTGGCCACCCAATGGGCGAAGGCAATGTTGTCGGCGCTTTCGATGGCGATTTCGTGGAACTCGAAGATGTGCGGACCGGGGCACATTTCCATGCACTCGACCCAATGCGCGCGGTAAGCCGCTTTGCCTTTGAATTGCAGCGCCTTGATCGCATCGAACGAGACGATGTCGTCGGCGTACAGGGCCATGACTTTCTCGACGTCCTTGGCCATTACCGCTTCGCGATAGGTATTGATCAGAGTCTGGATTTCGCTTTGTGCGCTCATGGTGTTCTCCGTGGTTTTTGTTGTGAAGACGCCCTTAGTCGTTTGCCCTTTGCGTAGATCGACAGGGCAAACAAAAAAATTTCGCCGACAACAATGTCGCTAGAATCCGAGCTTCAATCCTTGTAGGAAAAAGGAAATTCCCGTGTCAGCCCAACTCGTGCCTTACGACAGCCTCAGCCCTTTGCAGCGTGAGCAAGTCGAGGCGATTGAAATTCACCCCGAGCAGATCAAATTCTCCGGCGACATCCACGGTGCCCTGCACACCCTGCTGTCGAAACCCGGCCCCGGCGTAAAGGGTTTTGCCCTGCTGGCGGACGACGTACCGGTGGCGTTTCTGCTGCTCAAGCGCCCGCCGGTGTTGCCCGACTGGGCCGACGATCACAGCGCCACATTGCATGCTCTGCAGGTCGATCGGCGCGCGCAGGGCAAGGGTTACGGCAAGGCTTGCCTGCAAGCGCTGCCCGCTGTCGCCCGCGAGGCGTGGCCGGAGATCAAGGGGCTGGAATTGTCGGTGGACGCTGATAACGAGGCGGCGATTGCGCTGTATGCCAGGCATGGCTATGTCGACAGCGGCGAAGCGTACAAGGGCCGGATCGGTTACGAGCGGCGGATGGGCCTGTTCTTCTGAGTATCCCCTGATCGTTCCCACGCTCCGCGTGGGAACGCCTCTTTGTGACGCTCTGCGTCACGGTTTTGGGACGCGGAGTGTCCCCGGCTGCATTACCACGCGGAGCGTGGGAACGATCAGGCAGTTTCGATAGTTGTTGGCTTCAGAGGGTCAGGATCATCTCGTGCCACGCCATGCCGCCGTGGTCGGACTCGGACGGTTTGATGTAGGCAAAGCCAAAGCCGGCATACAGCGCAATGTGCTGCTCTTTGCACATCAGGTGAATTGTCGCTTTGTCCATGGCGCGCATGCGCTCGATGAATTCGCCGAGCAGGCGCTTGGCCAGGCCCTGCCCTTGGTAATCCGGGTGCACCACCACCGACATGATCACCACGTTCGGGCCTTTCGGGTCGTGGCCGATCAGTTCCTTGAACGCCTCGTCGGACATCTGCACGTCGAACGCCGCGCCGGAATTGATGAAACCAGCGACCACGCCGTCCACCTCGGCGACGATGAAGCCGTCCGGCCAGGTGGCGATGCGCGTGGCGATCTTTTCGCGGGTGGCGGCTTCGTCGCCTTCGTAGGCGACGGTTTCGATGGCGTAGCAGCGGTCGAGGTCGGCGGCGCTGACGTTGCGGATCACGGTGTTCATGGCAGCTCAAAAATCTGTGGAAACAAGGCCCGCCAGCATAATGCAGAACCAACGGGGCGGACATGCTCCACCTCGATTGTTACGCCGCTCAGGCCTTGATCGGCAGCCAGATTTCCAGGGTGCCGGTATTGAGTTTCGGGTTGTAATCCTCGCTGTAGCGCTCGAATTCCGGGGCGTCCGCCGCTTCGTGGCCGGACTGCGGCAGCCAAGTGTTCCAGATGTACTGGAAGGTGTCAGGGAGCTGCGTCAGTGACCCTTTGTGCTCAAACACCGCATATTGCTGCGGATGGATTTCAACCCAGCGGTATTTTTCCGGCAGGTCGTCAAGCTTGTCGATCTGCACCCCGGCGATGTATTCGAAACCGCCCTCACCGTCCGCATTGCAGCAAACGCCGTAGGTTACTTCGTTGAGTTGCGCGGGGATTTTTCCCAAGTGCGGGATCAGTTTTTCCCATAACGCGGGAATGTCTTCGGTGGTCTCCTGAGTGAATCGCCCGCCGAAACCGGCAATCAGCAGAAATTGCCCGTGTTCGAAACGAGGCTCGGCTATCTCGACGCGTTGTTGTTCATCCATGACGCGACTCCTCAGAACGGAAAAGTGGATTCGGCTGGGAGTATAGAAAGCCCGACCCGTTTCGCACGTTTACAGCGAATGCAACTGCTCGACGGCGCCCGACCCGACAAACTCGTTGTAGCCAGAAACAATCACGTACACCGCGAAATAGCAGAAGATCGCCGCCGATGCCAGATAGGAGTAGCGCAGAAGCTTGTCGCCCAGCAGCTTGCCGCCGTGGCTTGCAGCGAAGCACAGACCGGCCGACCAGAGCAGCCCGGCGCAGAGAAAACCACCGAGAAACAGCGCCGAACTCAACGGACCACCGCCACCGGATCGGGCGATCAACGTGCCGCCGACCGCAGCAAACCAGAGAATCGCACTCGGCGACGACATGGCGAGAAAGATGCCGCGAAAGAATTCCTTGCGATGGGAGTTCTGCCCCACTTCCGCCGTTTCCGCCAGCAGCGCTTCGTGGTGAATCGCCGAGTAAACCATCTTCGCCGCGAAGTAGATCAGCAGCGCTGAACCGCCAATCCACAGCACCCAGCGCACGGTTTCGTATTGCAGCAAAACGGTCATGCCGGCCAAGGCCAGCACCGCATAGATCAGGTCACCGACGCAGGTGCCCAGGCCCAGGGCGAAGCCCTGAAAGTAGCCGCGCTGCATGGCCAGGGTGATCATTGCGATGTTGGCTACGCCGATGTCCAGGCACAGCGAAAGGCTCAGCAAGAAGCCGCTGGTGAATTCCATTGACCGATTTTCCTTGAAAAAAATGTTTACAACCGCGCTGGACAGTATGCCATCACTGCCCTTATCTTCCGCCACAGGTCACCGCAGTGACCAGCGTCGCTCGGACGGTTCCGGGCGCTTACGTTATCCGAGGCAACAATGGCCGAACAAGGTTCGCCGCGCCGCTTTGCGCGCATAGATCGACTCCCCCCTTACGTGTTCAACATCACCGCCGAGCTGAAGATGGCCGCTCGCCGCCGTGGTGAAGACATCATCGACCTGAGCATGGGCAATCCCGACGGCGCCACGCCGCCGCACATTGTCGAAAAACTGGTGCAGGTCGCCCAGCGTGAAGACACCCACGGTTACTCGACGTCCAAAGGCATTCCGCGCCTGCGCAGGGCGATTTCCAACTGGTACAAGCAGCGCTACGAAGTCGATATCGACCCGGAAAGCGAAGCCATTGTCACCATCGGTTCCAAGGAAGGCCTGGCACATTTGATGCTGGCGACCCTGGACCAGGGCGACACCGTGCTGGTGCCGAACCCAAGTTATCCGATTCACATCTACGGTGCGGTGATTGCCGGCGCCCAGGTGCGTTCGGTGCCGCTGGTGCCGGGGGTGGATTTCTTCGATGAGCTGGAGCGCGCCATTCGCGGCTCGATCCCCAAGCCGAAAATGATGATCCTTGGCTTCCCGTCGAACCCGACCGCGCAGTGCGTGGAACTGGATTTCTTCGAGCGGGTGATTGCCCTGGCCAAGCAGTACGACGTGTTGGTCATCCACGACCTGGCTTATGCCGATATCGTCTACGACGGCTGGAAAGCCCCGTCGATCATGCAAGTGCCGGGCGCCAAGGACATTGCGGTGGAGTTTTTCACCCTGTCCAAGAGCTACAACATGGCCGGCTGGCGTATCGGTTTCATGGTCGGCAACCCGGAACTGGTCAGCGCCCTGGCGCGGATCAAGAGCTACCACGACTACGGCACCTTCACCCCGCTGCAAGTGGCGGCGATTGCCGCGCTGGAAGGCGATCAGCAATGCGTGCGCGACATCGCCGAGCAGTATCGCCAGCGGCGGAACGTGCTGGTCAAGGGCCTGCATGAATTGGGCTGGATGGTCGAGAATCCAAAGGCGTCGATGTACGTCTGGGCGAAGATTCCCGAGGCGTATGCGCATCTGGGTTCGCTGGAGTTCGCCAAGAAACTGCTGGCCGAGGCCAAGGTCTGCGTCTCGCCGGGCGTGGGTTTTGGCGAGTACGGCGATGATCACGTGCGCTTCGCGTTGATCGAAAACCAGGACCGCATCCGCCAGGCAGTGCGCGGGATTCGCGGGATGTTCCGCGCGGATGGCTTGGTTACCAAATAACTGACACGCCTCTGATCGTTCCCACGCTCTGCGTGGGAATGCCTCAATGGACGCTCTGCGTCCGCTTTGGGACGCGGAGCGTCCCGGGCTACATTCCCACGCGGAGCGTGGGAACGATCAAGGTGTAAGACCCTGAAATTTCACCCGCAAAAAAACCGCATCACTGCGGTTTTTTTGTGCCTGCAAACTGCCGCTTATACGAACAGCGACAACAGCAGGATAAAGCCCAGGCCGACCACCGAGAGGATGGTTTCCATCGCGGTCCAGGTCTTGAAGGTTTCGGCCACGGTCATGTTGAAGTACTGCTTGACCAGCCAGAAACCGGCGTCGTTGACGTGGGACAGGATCAGCGAACCGGCGCCGGTTGCCAGCACCAGCAGCTCACGGTTGACGCCCGGAATCATGCCGACAACCGGCACCACAATACCGGCGCCAGTGATGGTTGCCACAGTGGCCGAACCGGTCGCGATACGGATTACCGCCGCCACCAGCCAGGCCAGCAGGATCGGCGAGATCTGCGCGCTGACCGCCATGTGGCCGATCACGTCACCCACGCCGCTGGTCACCAGCATCTGCTTGAAGCCACCGCCGGCACCGATGATCAGAATGATCGCAGCGGTAGGCGCCAGGCTTGCGTCGAGCCATTTGAGCATCTGGTTGGAACCGATGCCCTGCTTGTAGCCGAAGGTGTACAGCGACAACAGCAACGCCAGCAGCAGTGCGGAGATCGGGTGGCCGATCATGTCCATCCAGATGCGGAAGAAGTTGCCGTCCGGCAGCGCCACGTCAGCGAAGGTTTTCAGCAGCATCAGGAACACCGGCAGCAGCACGGTGACCAGAGTAATGCTGAAGCTTGGCAGGTTGGCCGAATCGTTTTCCCGGGCCAGTTGATCGACCAGTTCCTGATTCGGGTGACCCGGAATGTGCTTGGCGATGAAGGTACCGAAGATCGGACCGGCAATGATGGCGGTCGGCAGTGCAACAATCAGACCGTACAGAATGGTCTTGCCGATGTCAGCGCCGAATACGCCGATGGCCAGCAGCGGACCCGGGTGCGGCGGTACCAGACCGTGCACCGCAGAGAGGCCGGCGAGCAGCGGGATACCGATCTTGATGATCGACACACCGGTACGACGGGCAACGATGAACACCAGCGGAATCAGCAGCACGAAGCCGATTTCGAAGAACAGCGGAATGCCCACCAAGAACGCGGCGAACATCATTGCCCACTGGACTTTGTCCTTGCCGAAGGCGCGGATCAGGGTCTGGGCGATCTGATCGGCGCCGCCGGATTCGGCCATCATTTTGCCGAGCATGGTGCCCAGGGCAAGGATGATGCCGACAAAACCGAGCACGCCACCGAAGCCGTCCTGGAACGCCTTGATGATGGTGTTGATCGGCATGCCCGAGGTCAGGCCAAGGAAGGCGGCGGCGATGGTCAGGGCAATGAATGGGTGAATCTTGAATTTGGTGATCAGGATAATCAGGCCGATTACCGTGACCACCGCATCGAGCAGCAGGAACGTCTCGTGGGACATGCCAAACATGGGGGGTGTCTCCTGGATTGTTGTTGTTATTAAAGCGGGTTGAACAGAAGTCGGGAGGACAGCGCTGTCTTTTTCAACATACTCATACCGCCTGTTTCAGACCGTTGGCCTGCCACCAGACGTGAGCCTGCAGGGCCAGCTCTTCGACGCTGTGAATCGAGGCATTGAGCGGCAGAGTCAGCGGCTCGCCCTTGGGCGATTCGAGGGTGGCGAACTGGCTTTCGATCAACGTCGCCGGCATGAAGTGGCCCGGGCGGTGCGATACACGCTCGGCGGCGACTTCCGGGGTCAATTCAAGAAACACGAAACCGAGGCCCGGCAAGGCACTGCGCAGACGTTCGCGGTAACTGTGTTTAAGGGCGGAGCAGGTCAACACCGGGCGCTGGCCTTGGGCATCGACGCGACGCAGTTCATCGCACAGGCTGTCGAGCCAGCCAGCGCGGTCTTCGTCGTTCAGGGGGATCCCCGCGCTCATCTTTTCGATGTTCGCGGCCGGATGAAAAGTATCGCCTTCAATGGCAGTGGCGCCGCTCAATTGGCACAGGGCCTGGCTGACGCACGTCTTGCCGCAACCGGCAACGCCCATGATGACCAGGGCGGTGATGGGATGACTCATATAACACCTCAGCGCGCAGACAGCGCTACCTTTGCTAGCTATGACTCTAGTGCACAGGCAGAAGTTGCCGACGCCTTCTTGTCGTTTTTTTGGGTTGCAGCAGGTTTGTTCCTGACGCCAAAGAGCACTGATCAGGCAGGACCGCGCTCACGCATTTGCAGCTGCATCAGGACAGCGCTACCTTAGTGCCTTGATTTTTGTTTGGCAAGCCGCCCGATGACCTCCCCCAAGAACGATAAAAATACCCGCACCACCGGCCGTCCGACCCTCAACGAAGTAGCCCGCCTGGCCGGCGTCAGCCCGATCACTGCCTCGCGCGCCTTGCGCGGGGTGAGCACGGTAGCCACCGAACTGGTGGAAAAAGTGCAGAAAGCCGCGCTCGAACTCAACTACGTGGTCAACCCCGCCGCCCGCGCACTGGCCTCGGCGCAGAGCCATTCGGTAGTGGTACTCGTGCCGTCGCTGTCCAACCTGCTGTTCATCGACACCCTGGAAGCCATTCATCGGGTGCTGACGCCCAAGGGCTTCGAAGTGCTGATCGGCAACTTCCACTACTCGCGCGATGAAGAAGAAAATCTGCTGCGCAACTACATGGCTTATCAGCCGCGCGGCTTTTTGCTGACCGGGTTTGATCGCACGGAAAGTTCGCGGCGGATGATCGAGGCCAGCAACATTCCTTGCGTGTACATGATGGAGCTGGACAGTGCTGCCGGGGTCAATTGCGTGGGTTTTTCACAATTGAGCGCGGGTGAAACTGCCGCCGAACACCTTCTATCTCGTGGGCGTAAACGTCTGGCATACATTGGTGCGCAGCTGGATCAGCGCACATTGCTGCGCGGTGAGGGTTTCCGCAAGGCGTTGCAGAAGGCAGGCCGTTACGACCCGGATCTGGAAGTGCTGACACCGCGTGCTTCGTCGGTGGGCTTGGGTGGCGAGTTGTTCCTGCAATTGCTGGCGGCGCATCCAGACGTCGATGCGATTTTCTTCGGCAACGATGACCTGGCCCAAGGCGCGCTGCTGGAAGCGTTGCGTAACGGCATCAAGATTCCCGAGCAGGTGGCGATCCTCGGTTTCAACGATTTGCCGATGTCCGAACACATGGTGCCGCGCCTGAGCAGCATCAACACCCCGCGCGAGGCGATCGGCCGGCGCGCGGCAGAGCAGATGCTGACGTTGATGGCGGGCAACAAAGTGGCGCGGCCGGTGGAGGATATGGGGTTTGAGCTGAAGGTGCGCGAGAGTACCTGACCCTTCACAAATGCTGAGTTGCAACACAACCCTTGTGGGAGCGAGCCTGCTCGCGAAAGCGGTGGGTCAGTCAGCATTGATGCAGCTGACACGACGCCTTCGCGAGCAGGCTCGCTCCCACAGGGGATCTCTATCAAATTCAATGGCTGAGCAGGTCAACCAGGGCCTGCGCACCCTTCTGCAAGGGCTGGCTCTTGAGCCACACCGCGTGCACAGGCAGCACCAGGCCATTTTCGATGTTGCGAAAATCCAGCCGCTTCAAGCGTCCCGCCTCCAGCCACGGCTGCACCACCGACAGCGGAAAATTACCCCAGCCCAACCCCGCTTCGACCATTTCCATTGCCGTCTCAAGATTGTCCGTACGCCAGTAAGACTCAGCCACCAATGGCCGCGTTTCGCTGATCGGCAAGTCACGGCTGGCGACGATGATCTGCCGCACCTGCACCAGATCTTCAAGAAACACATCCCGCCCCTGCAACAACGGGCTGTCCGCCGCCAGCGTGGCGATCATGCGTTCGCTGCCGACAAACTGAAACCGCTCCAGCGCATTCACGCTCAAACCGGCGAACGCCAGACACACGCTGACCCGGCCACTGTGCAGCATCGCCAGCACATCATCCTGTGGCGCAGTCAGCACTTCGATGTCGAGCAACGGATGCCGCTCGGCAATCACCTTGATCGCTGCCAGCAAGCGCCGCCGATCAACGTCCGCAACCACGCCGATCGACAACCTGCTTTCCAGTCCCAACGACAGCTCCACCGCGTGCACTTGCAGTTGCTTGAGCTGCTCGGCGATCAGCCGCGCGTGCGGCACCAACGACTGCGCCATCGCCGTGGGTTGCGGCTCGCGATGAATGCGGTCGAACAGCGGGTAACCGAGTTCCGCTTCAAGATTGGCAATGCCCATGCTCACCGCGGAGGGCACCTTGCCCAACTGCCGCGCGGCAGCGGAGAACGAGCCGCGTTCGATCACCGCGAGAAATAATTCGATGCTGTCGCTGCTGAAATTCAAATGCCTAACCTATCAATAAAACTGAAAGCTACCGACTTTTTCTGTCAGGTCTATTGAAGCTATCTTTGCTCGCCTTCGCCAGCCCCGCTGGCCAATATTCGGCAAGAAAGAGGCAAATCTGCATGCAAGGCGTGAAACGCAAACTGGTCTACGTGTCGCTCTACGAAGTGATCGGCATGACCTTCTCGGCACTTGGTCTGGCACTGTTATCGGGCACATCGCCGGGCAGCACCGGGCCGCTGGCGGTGATCATCACCAGCATCGCCGTGACCTGGAATTTCATTTACACCTCGTTGTTCGAGCGCTGGGAAAGTCGCCAGGTCTCGCGCACCCGTACGGTCAAACGGCGTATCGCCCACGCCGTCGGCTTTCAACTGACGCTGATCGTGTTTCTGATCCCGTTGATCGCGTGGTGGATGAACATCAGTCTGGTGCAGGCGTTCCTGCTGGATCTGGCACTGATCATTTTCATCCCGTGCTATACCTTCGTGTTCAACTGGCTGTTCGACCGGATCTTCGGCCTGCCGAACTCGGCGCTGCCGGATTCTACCGCTGCGACATAAATCGCTAATTCGTAAGCAGGTATTGCGAGAAATCAGCGGTTCAACCTGTGAAACCGCCGACATTCACAATCCGCAAACACCGATAGCAGGCTAAGCTTTTCCATCAATAAAAAATGGATCAGCTTATGACTGCTCACGCTTCCGCCGCCGCGCTCAGTGATGGCATTGACCCGGTACGCGCCGCCGAGATTTCCGCCCGCATTGATCGGCTGCCTGCCGTTGCTACCATCTGGCGTCTGGTGGCGCTGCTGTCGATCGGCGGTTTTTTCGAACTCTACGATCTGTTCCAGACCGCCTACATCAGTCCTGGGCTGATTCGCGACGGCTTGTTCGCCACGGGCAAGCAAGGCGTGTTCGGTTTCTCCGATCAGGCGGCGTTCGCCTCGGCGACGTTCCTCGGCCTGTTCCTCGGCGCCAGCCTGCTCAGTCCGCTGGCGGATCGTTTCGGCCGCCGGGCGATCTTCACCTTCGCGCTGATCTGGTACACGGTGGCGACAGTGCTGATGGGCATTCAGACCTCGGCGCTGGGCATCATCGGCATGCGTTTTCTGGTCGGCATCGGCCTCGGTATCGAGCTGGTGACCATCGACGCTTACCTCTCGGAACTGGTGCCCAAGCGCATGCGCAGCTCGGCGTTCGCCTTTGCGTTTTTCGTGCAGTTCCTCTCGGTGCCGGCGGTGGCTTTGATGTCGTGGTGGCTGGTACCGCAAGCGCCGTTCGGCATTTCCGGCTGGCGTTGGGTGGTGCTGGCCAGCGCGGTGTTTGCGCTGTTTATCTGGTGGCTGCGCAAGCGTCTGCCGGAATCGCCGCGCTGGCTGGCGCAGCATGGTCGCTTTGATGAGGCCAACCGGATCCTCGACCATCTCGAAGCGCGCTGCGCCAAGGATTACGGCAAAGCGCTGGATGCGCCGGAACCGGTGCCCGTCGATGTCGAAGGCAAGGGCCGCTTCGCCGATATCTGGCAACCGCCCTACCGGCGTCGCGCACTGATGCTGATTGTCTTCCACATCTTTCAGGCAATCGGTTTCTTCGGTTTCGGCAACTGGTTGCCGGCGCTGCTTTCGGGGCAAGGCGTGAGCGTCACCCACAGTTTGATGTACGCCTTCATCATCACCCTCGCCTACCCGCTCGGGCCGTTGCTGTTCGTGAAGTTCGCCAACCGCTTCGAGAACAAATGGCAGATCGCCGGCTCTGCCCTCGGCGCGATGACCTTCGGCACCCTGTTCGCCCTGCAGACCAGCGCGTTCGGGCTGATTTTCTGCGGGGTAATGATCACCTTCTGCAACGCCTGGCTGAGCTTCAGTTATCACTCCTACCAGAGCGAACTGTTCCCCACCAACATCCGCGCCCGCGCGGTCGGTTTCTGCTATTCGTTCAGTCGCTTGTCGACGGTGTTCAGCAGTCTGCTGATCGGCATGTTCCTGGATAATTTCGGCACGCCGGGGGTACTGGCGTTTATCGTCAGCAGCATGCTGATCGTGATGCTGACCATCGGCTGGTTCGGCCCGCGCACGCGTAATCTGGCGTTGGAAAATATTGCCCATCGTTGACGGCCAACACAGGACTCACCTGTGGGAGCGAGCCTGCTCGCGAAGGCGCCGTGTCAGTGACTATAGGCTTGACTGACACAACGCTTTCGCGAGCAGGCTCGCTCCCACATTGGCTATTGGTGACGTTGAACAGCTCAGTTCAATTGCAGGGTTTCATTGAACTGGCTGATCGCATCCACCACATGCCGCGAGCCCTGCTGAATCTCGAGGATCACCTCGCCCGCCTCGTTCGCCAGCTCCACGCCCAACCCGGTTCGGCTCAGGCTCGACTGCATGCTCGACACCGCGCTCAGCGACAGGTCGTGGTTCTTGCGCACCACATCGACGATTTCCAGAGTGGCCTGACTGGTCCGCGCGGCGAGGCTGCGCACCTCATCGGCGACGACGGCAAAACCGCGTCCATGCTCACCGGCGCGCGCCGCTTCGATCGCTGCATTGAGTGCCAGCAGGTTGGTCTGATCGGCAATGCCGCGAATGGTCTGGACGATGGTGCCGATGATGTCCGACTGTTTGCTTACCGCATCGATGCTCACCGCCGCTTCGTTCAGATCGCGGGAAATGTCCTGAATGATCTGCACGGTCTGCTGCACGACTTGTGAGCCTTTTTGCGCGCAGGCGTCGTTTTGTACCGAGGTGCTGTGGGCCGATTCCGCAGCGTTTTGCAGGGTGGTCATCTGCCGGGTGATGTCGCTGGCGAACTTGACCACTTTGTACAAGCGGCCCTTGGCGTCGAACAGCGGGTTGTACGAGGCTTCCAGGTAAACCATCTGCCCGGACTTGTTCTTGCGCTCGAAACGGTGCGAGTGATATTCGCCGCGATTGAGCGAAGCCCAGAACGCCTTGTACTGCGCGGATTCGGCTTCGGCGCGGTGACAGAACAGGCTGTGGTGCTGGCCGACAATTTCAGGGTGCGCGTACTGCATGGTCTGCAGAAAGTTGTCGTTGGCGCGGATGACATGGCCTTCGGGGGTGAACTCGATCACCGCCATGGAACGGCCGATCGCCGCCAGCATGGCTTCTTCTTCATGTTCTTTGTTGATGCGTGCGGTGATGTCCGCCGCGACCTTGATCACACTTCTGACCTGTTTGTCGGGCCCGAACACCGGCATGTAACTGGCTTCGAGCCAGATCTCGCGGCCGCTCTTGTTCAGGCGCAGAAAAGTGCCGCTGAGCGGTTCACCACGGGCCAGGTCGCGCCACAACTTCGCGTAGTCCTCGCTGCGGTAGAAGCTTTCTTCACAGAAGATCCGATGGTGTTTGCCGCGCACTTCTTCGGCGCTGTAGCCCATGGTCTTGCAGAAGTTCTCGTTGGCGTCGAGAACGATGCCGTCCGGAGTGAACTCGATCATCGCCATCGAGCGGCTGATCGCTTCGATTTTCGCGTTGGCCTCGGTCAGCGCACAGCTGAAACGCTCGATTTCCCGCAGGTCAGCCTTGTGATGTAGGTTGAACATGGTTGTATCACCTTCCGCGCGTTCTTTTGATTTGATGAAAGTTCAGGTCTTGCAAGATCCATCACTACGTTCCACAGAACAGGCACACGCCTTCCTCCACGGGAGGAAGTTGTCAGGTGATAAATGATGATCAATCGGAGGGTCCCTGCAGCGACGCTCTGATCAAGACATCCTTTTCTTGATAGCCCGCAAGCGGGCCAGCCCTAACGCGTAGAAGAACTTCCATTTAGATGACGCTCCTTGTTGGTTCAGTGTCGGTGCCTTGGATTGCGCACTCTGGCAGCATGAATCACGGACCAACCTGGTACCGCCGCCCTGTTGGCATGACGGTCGACATGGTTAGTTACCTGCAAAGCATAGCCATCCCGACGCCGGGCGCAAGGCCACTAGTCGGCCAGTATCTGGCATTTTTTGCACAAGAAACGGTTCAGCGCGGGAAACAGTGTGGTGAAAACGGGCGTTTTCGCCAGCGAAGCGGAAGCCCGCGAAACGGGCTCCCGTAGGGATTGCTTAATGGCCGAAGATGTCGACCTTCTTGGCTTTCTTCTCTGCGCGTTTTTCGATGGCGGTCTTGGCCGGCTTCTTCTTCGCGGCTTTCTTTGAATCCATACCTTTGGACATGATCGGTACTCCACTCACAGGGGTGTGAGTTCAGGTATACACCTATCCCGAAGCGCGCGTTCTTTTATAATCGGCGCTTTTCGCAGCGACAGCCCGAACCATGTCCGATATCCACTACAGCCAGCTCGACGAATCGTTGTGGCCGCTGATGAACAAGTTCTACCGCAGCCACCAGTCGTCGATGAAAGCCGTGCGCGAGGCACAGTTGTGGGTAGCGCGGCGCGGCGAGATCGTTGCGGCGCTGTGCCTGCGTCCAGTAGCGGGCGGACACTGGCTGACGGGGTTGTTTGTTGATCCGGGGTGTCGCGAGCAGGGAATTGCTGCGCAACTGATCGCGGCGGCGGTTGCTAAGGTGGACGAGCCGGTGTGGCTGTTCTGCCATCCGGATCTGCGCGGGTTTTATGAGCGGCGTGGCTTCAGTTTCGATCCGCCGCTGCCGCAGGCGATGGCCGAGCGGTTGAGTCGGTATGCGCGGAGTAAGCCGATGATTGCGATGGGGCTAGTTTGAAGATCAAAAGATCGCAGCCTTCGGGAGCTCCTACACCGATCCCTGTAGGAGCTGCCGAAGGCTGCGATCTTTTGATTCTGGTTAATCGTCAACGTTGGGATCAAGGTCCGGAAACAGCACTTCGGTAAAGCCGAACTTGCTGAAATCGGTAATCCGCGACGGATACAGCCGGCCGATCAGGTGATCGCATTCATGCTGCACCACTCGCGCATGAAACCCCGAGGCCACGCGCACGATCGGCTCGCCCTTGGGATCAAAGCCTTCGTAGCGAATCTGCTGAAAGCGATCCACCGCACCGCGCAAGCCCGGCACTGACAAACAACCTTCAAAGCCCTCTTCCATCAACGGATTCAACGGCGTGATCAGCGGATTGATCAGGATCGTCTGCGGCACTGCTTCAGCGTCCGGGTAACGCTCGCTGTGTTCGAAGCCGAAGATCACCAGTTGCAGGTCGACGCCGATCTGCGGCGCCGCGAGGCCAACGCCGCCGACGCTTTCCATGGTCTGGAACATGTCATCGATCAATTGCCAGAGCTCGGCGCTGTTGAACATTTCCGGTGGTACCGGCGCGGCGATGCGCAGCAGGCGCTCATCACCCATTTTCAGAATTTCACGAATCATGGTCGCGCTTCGTCAGTGTCCGACTTGAGCGAATGATCGCGGCCCAGGCCCGAGACGTGTTGTTTGGGGGATTCGTCAGGCTCGCCAGGGGCTTTTTCGCCCTTTTCCTTGCCTTCGGCGGACATGTGCTCGATCACCGCGTTCATCTCCGCGCCGAGCAACAGCACCGCCGCGGAAATATAGAAATACAGCAAGAGCACGATGATCGCCCCGATGCTGCCATACATCGCGTTGTAGTTGGCGAAGGTTTTCACGTAGAAGGCAAACCCCAACGAGGCAAGGATCCACACCACCACGGCCAACACCGAGCCTGGGGTGATGAAACGGAATTCCTGTTTGACGTCGGGCATCACGTAATAGATCAGCGCCACTGCGACCATCATCAGAATCACGATCACTGGCCAGCGGGCGATCGTCCACACCGTGACGATGAAGTATTCCAGCCCCACTTGTGCGGCAATCCAGCCCATCACCTGTGGCCCGAGCACCATCAGCGCAGCGGCGATCAGCAGCATCCCGGCGATGCCGACGGTATAGACGATCGACAACGGGAAACGCTTCCAGATCGGCCGGCCTTCGACCACGTCATAGGCGGCGTTCATCGCGCTCATCATCAGGCGCACGCCGGCGGACGCGGTGTACAGGGCAATCACGATACCGATCGACAGCAGGCCACCCTTGGATTGCTGCAACTGGTCGATCACCGGGTTGACCTGCTCCAGCGCCTGCGGCGGCAGCACCAGTTCGGATTGCAGACGCAGCCAGGAGAAGAAATCCGGCAGGTGCAGGAAACCGATCAGGGCGATCAGGAAAAGAATGAACGGGAAGAGCGAGAACAGCATCTGGTAGGCCAATGCCGAGGCGTAGGTCGACATTTCGTCATCGACGAACTCAGTGACCGTGCGCACCATCACCCGGTGCAGGGGCAGACCTTTCATGTCCGGGAATATCATTCGCGTCTCCTTGCGCCGCAAAAGGTTGAAGTCGTGGCGACTCAGGGGCCGTTTTTTACCTCAAGGTAGCCTACTTGGCGATCCTTCGGCGGATAACCGCAGGGTTCTGATACAAAAACGGCCATCCTTGGATGGCCGCTCGTGTGATTCGTTCAAGGCTCGCTTACGCCTTGTCGACGCCTTTTTTCACAGCGTCCTTGGCGTTGCCGACCGCTTGCTGGGCTTCACCTTTTTTCTCTTGAACCTTGCCTTCGGCGCGCATCTTGTCGTTATCAGTAGCTTTGCCGACGCCTTGCTTGATATTGCCGACGGCTTCGTTGGCCATGCCTTTTACTTTATCGCCTGTGCTACTCATGGTGTTTCTCCGTGAAGCATAAAGGGAAGAAAAGTCATTACGTAACGATTGACCGGTGCGCTTTGCGCCGAGTTTCATTTATTTTGCTGGCATTTCGTCGTGGCATGCAGGTTGCGCTTTATGTTTGCCGGCGTTGCCCCGAGAATGCTCAGCCTACGGGCGCTGAGCCCGGCACACCGATTCGCAGGAATGTCATGAAGCTCAATAAAACCCAGGCCATCGCCCGTCGCAACCAGGAACTGGGCGGCGCCGTGCTCGGCACCAACAACTGCCACTTCGCCGAACTGAACCGTAACCGCAATATCTGGTGGTTCGACCTGCCGGTGTCGCGTCTGGCCATCGGTCAGTACGAGTGGATTCACTTGCTGCTGCACACCCCGGCCACCGATGAGTTGCTGCACCTGAAAGTGCCGACGGTGTTCCTGCGCGAAAAGCTCGAAGGCCTGGTGATTCGCAACGAAGGCAAACGCAAGGCGGCGCTGAGCCTGGAATTGAGTGCGGACAAGGATTCGTATCTGCAGGACATGCGACCGGCCGGAACCAATGTGAATTTTGCACCGTTTCGTCAGTAGGATTTGCACTTGATCGTTCCCATGCTGTGCGTGGGAATGCTTCTCGGGACGCTCTGCGTCCCTGCAGTGCTGGACGCGGAGCGTCCAGGGCGGCATTCCCACGCGGAGCGTGGGAATGATCAGTTCACCAACAAAAAGCCCCGCATCTGCGGGGCTTTTTATTTACGCGGCAGACTTGGCCTTGATCTTCTTCAGCTCTTCATCCCGCAATTCGCGGCGCAGGATCTTGCCGACGTTGGTGGTCGGCAGGGCATCGCGGAATTCCACCGAACGCGGCACTTTGTAGCCGGTAACGTTGGCGCGCATGTGGTCCATGACCTGTTCTTTGGTCAGGGTCACGCCCGGTTTGGCGACGATGAAAATCTTGATCGCCTCACCCGACTTCTCGTCCGGCACACCGATCGCCGCGCACTGCAACACGCCCGGCAAAGTCGCCAGCACGTCTTCCAGTTCGTTCGGATAGACGTTGAAGCCAGACACCAGAATCATGTCTTTCTTGCGATCGACAATGCGCATGTAGCCGTCCGGCTGGATCAGCGCGATGTCACCGGTTTTCAGCCAGCCGTCGCTGTCGAGCATTTCATCGGTGGCTTCCTGACGCTGCCAGTAACCCTTCATCACTTGCGGGCCCTTGACGCACAGTTCGCCGATCTCGCCCAGCGGCTGCTCGACACCGGCATCGTCGATGACTTTGCACAGGGTCGACGGCACCGGAATGCCGATGGTGCCGATCTGGATGTGCTGGATCGGGTTGACCGTGGCCACCGGGCTGGTTTCGGTCATGCCGTAGCCTTCGCAGATGGCGCAACCGGTCACGGCTTTCCAGCGCTCGGCCGCCGCCAGTTGCAGGGCCATGCCGCCGGACAGGGTGACTTTCAGCGCGGAGAAATCCAGCTTGCGGAAACCTTCGTTGTTGCACAGCGCCACGAACAGCGTGTTCAGACCGACAAAACCGCTGAACTTCCACTTCGACAGTTCCTTGACCATCGCCGGCAGGTCGCGCGGGTTGCTGATCAGAATGTTGTGGTTGCCGATCAGCATCATCGCCATGCAATGAAAGGTGAACGCATAGATGTGATACAGCGGCAGCGGCGTGATCAGGATCTCGCAGCCTTCGTTGAGGTTGGAGCCCATCAGCGCCTTGCATTGCAGCATGTTGGCGACCAGGTTGCGGTGCGTGAGCATTGCGCCCTTGGCCACGCCGGTGGTGCCGCCGGTGTATTGCAGAACCGCGACATCGCCGCTGTCCGGGTTCGCCTCGGCCACTGGCTGGCCGTGGCCCTTGCTCAGGACGTCGTTGAATTTGATGGCTTTGGGCAAGTGATAGGCCGGGACCATTTTCTTCACGTACTTGATGACGCTGTTGATCAGCAGGCGCTTGATCGGCGGCAGCAGGTCGGCAACTTCGGTGACGATGACGTGCTTGACGCCGGTTTTCGGCACCACGGCTTCGGCCAGATGCGCCATGTTCGCCAGGCACACCAGCGCTTTGGCGCCTGAGTCATTGAATTGGTGTTCCATTTCCCGCGCGGTGTACAGCGGGTTGGTGTTGACCACGATCAGCCCTGCGCGAATGGCACCGAAGACCGCGACCGGGTACTGGAGGACGTTGGGCAGTTGCACGGCGATTCGATCACCGGGCTGCAAGTCGGTATGCTGTTGCAGATACGCGGCAAAGGCCCCGGACAGCTCGTACAGCTCACCGTAGGTGATTGTCTTGCCGAGGTTGCTGAAAGCCGGTTTGTTGGCGAAGCGTTGGCAGGATTGCTTCAACACTGCCTGAATGTTCGGATACTCGTCTGGATTGATCTCGGCTGCGATTCCAGCCGGGTACTTATCCTTCCAAAAGTCTTCGATCATGGAAGCCCACTCCTCAGCAACGCGAATTCTTCACCGCATTTGATGCGATTATTATTGGTGTGTGTTTTGTATTGGTGAATCCGGCGTTTTACAGGCCGAGAAGTCACAAAGCGCGCCGAGAGTAGCAGCTTTGCCGAGGGTCGACCAGAGCCAAAAGAGGGCCCTACAGTCATATTGATGACTCAAGACTTGCCAGCGGTCATTTTAGAGCAATAATCCTATTAAACCGTGAAAGCCCCGTAGTCATGGGGTGTAAAAGCAAAAGATCGCAGCCTTCGGCAGCTCCTACATTTTGGAATGCGTGTCCTGTAGGAGCTGCCGAAGGCTGCGATCTTTTCGCTTGTAACCTTTATGCGATATCCCGCAACTCGCGCCGCAGAATTTTCCCTACAGGCGTCATCGGCAACGACTCACGCAACACGATGTGTTTCGGCACCTTGTAGGCCGTGAAATTCTCTTTGCAGTACGCCTTCAGCTCTTCCAGGCTGACCCCGCTCTCCCGCGCTACCACAAACAGCTTCACCGCCTCTCCCGAACGCTCGTCCGGCACGCCGATGACCGCGCAGTTGGCGACTTTCGGGTGGGCCATGACCACGTCTTCGATTTCGTTGGGGTACACGTTGAAGCCGGAGACGATGATCATGTCCTTCTTGCGATCGACGATGCGCACAAAACCGTCCGGGTCGATCACGGCGATATCGCCAGACTTGAACCAGCCCTCGGCATCGAGCACTTCGGCGGTGGCCTCGGGTTTGTTCCAGTAGCCCTTCATGATCTGCGGGCCTTTGATGCACAGCTCGCCGCGCTCGCCCAGCGGCTGCTCGACGCCGTCATCGTTGATGATTTTCACCAGCGTACCCGGCACCGGCAGGCCCACAGTGCCCAGGCGCGACTGATCGCCGTAAGGGTTGGTGCAGGCCACTGGCGAGGTTTCGGTCAGGCCGTAGCCTTCGGTGATACGGCAACCGGTCATCTGCTCCCAGCGCTCGGCGGTGGCCTTGACCAGCGCTGTACCGCCGGAGTTGGTGAGCTTGAGGCTGGAGAAATCCAGGGTCTTGAAATCAGGGTGATCCATCAGCGCAACAAACAAGGTGTTCAAACCCAGCAGCGCCGAGAAGCGCCAGTTCTTCAGTTCCTTGATGAAGCCGGCGATGTCGCGCGGATTGGAGATCAACACGTTGTGGTTGCCCGACACCATCATGCACATGCAATTCGCAGTGAAGGCATAGATGTGGTACAGCGGCAGCGGCGCAATCATCACCTCTTGGCCTTCGCGCAACAGCGGCTGACCATCCGGGCCGAGCTGAGCCAGACAGGCGCGCACCTGCTGCATGTTCGCCACCAGATTGCCGTGGGTGAGCATCGCGCCCTTGGCCAGGCCGGTGGTGCCGCCGGTGTATTGCAGCACGGCGATGTCATCGAGGCCGACGTTCAGCGGTTTGATGCCCAGGCCGCGGCCCATACGCAGCGCGCTTTTGAACGAGGTCGCTTGCGGCAGCGAATACTCGGGAACCAGTTTCTTCACTTTGCTGACCACGGTGTTGACCAGCCAGCCTTTGGCGGTGGGCATCAGGTCGCCCATCTTCGCTTCGATCAAATATTGGATGTCGGTGTCGGGCAGCACTTCCTGGACTTTCTGTCCGAACAGATTCAGGTAGACCAACGCGCGTGCACCGGAATCCTTGAACTGGTGGCGCATTTCCCGTGGCGTGTACAACGGGTTGGTGTTGACCACGATCAGCCCGGCGCGCAGGGCGCCGAACACGGCAATCGGATAATGCAGAACGTTGGGCATCTGCACCGCGATGCGATCCCCCGGCACCAGATCGGTATGGGCCTGCAGGTATCCGGCAAACGCCGCGCTCTGGCGCTCGAGTTCGGCGTAGGTCAGGGTGATGCCCATGCTGCTGAACGCCGGGCGGTCAGCGAACTTCTTGCAGGAACGCTCAAACACTTCGATGACCGACTTGAACTCGCCCATGTCGATGTCCAGCGGTACGCCGGCCGGGCGTTTGTCATTCCAGAAATCAGGTTGCATTGTTCTTGTCCTCTTTACCTGAGCCGATCCGGGAGCCGCTTTCTGTCGTTTCTGCTTCGTCCATGGAAGGCGAAAAGCACAAAGCGGAGCTTCACGGACACTAGCAGCTATGGCCATTGAGGCAAATATGACGCAAGCCCTCATTGATCCCGTGAATCTTCCTGCCGTGGCGTGAGCTGATCAGACGCGCTATACACTGTGGCGATGCTGAGCAAAGGAATCGCCATGACCCACGACACCTTCTGGCTGGACGCGAGTGACCGCAGCCGCCTGTACGTCAACCGCTGGCTGCCGGCCACGCCATTGAAAGCGGTGATTCTGCTGGCCCATGGCATGGCCGAACACAGCGCTCGCTACGCGCGGCTCGCTGACACGTTTTGCGACAAAGACTATGGCGTCTACGCCCCGGATCTGCGCGGCCATGGCCGCACCGCCGACAACGGCACCCTCGGCCATTTCGCCGATGACGACGGTTGGTGCAAGGTCGTCGGCGATCTGGCCAGCCTCAATCAGCACATCGGCCAGCAACATCCCGGCGTGCCGATCATCCTGCTCGGCCACAGCATGGGCAGCTACATCGCCCAAGGCTATTTGTTGCACCACAGCGCCAGTCTGCACGGGGCGATTCTCAGCGGCTCGAATTTCCAGCCGGTGGCCCTCTATCGCGTCGCGCGGCAGATCGCCCGGCTGGAAAAACTGCGCCAGGGCGGCAAGGGCCGCAGTGCATTGATCGAGTGGCTGTCGTTCGGCTCGTTCAACAATAAATTCAAACCGGTGCGCACGCGTTTCGACTGGCTGAGCCGCGACCCGGCGGAGGTCGACAAGTACGCCGCCGACCCGTTGTGCGGCTTTCGCTGCACCAATCAGCTGTGGATCGACCTGCTCGGTGGGTTGCAGCAAATCAGCAAAGCGTCCAATCTCGCGCAGATCGATCCGGGCCTGCCGCTGCTGGTAATTGGCGGCGAATGTGATCCGGTGAGCGAGGGCAAGCGTCTGACAGATCTGGCCAATGCCTTGCGCAGGGCCGGCAGCCAGCACCTGCAACTGAAGATCTACCCGCAGGCCCGGCACGAATTGTTCAATGAAAGCAATCGCGACGAAGTGACCACCGATGTGCTCGCCTGGATCGACCAGGCCCTGAGCCACCGGCGCCCACAGCGCAGCGAATAATTTTTGTGGATTGACTGAAATCCGTCACAGGAATCGAAACCGATGACCCAGGTTACCAACATCCCTTACGAAGCCCTTGAAGTCGGCCAGACCGCCAGCTACAGCAAGACCGTCGAAGAGCGCGACATTCAGCTGTTCGCCGCGATGTCGGGCGACCACAACCCGGTGCACCTGGACGCCGAGTTTGCCGCCGCCAGCATGTTCAAGGAACGCATCGCCCACGGCATGTTCAGCGGTGCGCTGATCAGCGCCGCCGTTGCCTGCGAATTGCCTGGGCCGGGCACTATCTATATCGGTCAGCAGATGAGCTTTCAGAAGCCGGTGAAGATCGGCGACACGCTGACGGTGCGCCTGGAGATTCTGGAGAAACTGCCGAAATTCCGCGTGCGCATTGCCACTCGCGTATTCAATCAGCGTGATGAATTGGTAGTGGATGGCGAGGCGGAGATTCTCGCGCCGCGCAAGCAGCAGACGGTGACGTTGCCGACATTGCCGGCGATCAGTATCGGTTGATCGAAAAGATCGCAGCCTGCGGCAGCTCCTACTTTGGAATTCATTCCCCTGTAGGAGCTGCCGCAGGCTGCGATCTTTGCTTTCCAGACGCGCACAAAAAACGCCAGACAAGCTGGCGTTTTTTTTCAGCCGACTAACTCTTACGAGTTCGCACGAGCCTGGTTACGCAGGGCTTTCACCTGGTCGTGGTTGCGCTGTACGCCGTGGTACTGACGCTCAACCAGATCCTTGATGCCAACCAGATTGTGCTTGTTGATCTTCTCGATCGCTTCACGATAAGCCTTCAGCGCATGGTCTTCACCACGCTCGGCTTCGTTCAGCACAGCCTCTTCGTCTTTACCGGTGAACATGGATTTGACGTCGACCCAGCGACGGTGCAGATCACCGGCAACACTGGTCGAAGTTTCCGGATCACCGCCCAGCGAACGTACCTGAGCCTGCAGCTCGGCTGCTGCGGTGGCGCAATCGGCGGAGCGCTGCACGAACAGGGTTTTCAGTTCTGGGTGCTTGATGTCTTCGGCGCAAGTCTTGAACCCTTCCTGACCGTCCTTGCAGGTTTCAATCAGGTCGTTGAGTACAGAAATGGCTTCTTTATTCATGTCGGTCATTTTTCAATTCCTTGCGATGGGTTGAAGATGCAAGGGATATTGCAGTGTGCGTGCCAGCTTCGCTTCAGGTAAAAATATCTTTGTTTTCAATGACTTAAGAAAGATTGAACCATCTGTATGCTGGTTTTTTGCATGATCTGTCATTTGGCCTGCATGCAGAATGCCTGTATTTTCCAGGCTGTCATGTGAATCGATGAAGCGTGCTGATGAATCCGGAAAAACTCGAACTGCTGATCACCCGCGAGATGCCCTTCGGCAAATACAAAGGGCGGATCATTGCCGACTTGCCTGGCCCCTATCTGAACTGGTTCGCCCGTGAAGGCTTTCCCCACGGTGAACTCGGTGGCCTGTTGGCGTTGATGCAGGAGATCGACCACAACGGCCTGTCCGACCTGCTCGAACCGCTGCGCGCCAAACACGGCAAACCCGCCCCGCGCCACTGACGCGCCCTTCCCTCTTGAGCCTTGCCGACCATGCCTGACAACACCCGCCGCGCCTGTGACGAAGCCTTCTGGCAAACGTTTGCCGACCGATACGATGTGCAGCCCGGCCCGGTCAATCTGGAAAACGGTTACTTCGGGCGCATGTCGCGCACGGTGATCGAGGAGTACCAGCGCAATATCGAGCTGATCAACACCAGCAACTCGATTTATGTGCGCCAGCGCTTTGAACAGCACGACAACCTTGAGATCCGCGCGCAACTGGCCGAACTGATCGGCGTCCGCGCGCAAAGCGTGGCGCTGACGCGCAATGCCACCGAAGGCCTGCAATCGCTGATCCGCAATTACAACCGTCTGCAACTGGGCGATCAGGTGCTGATCTGTGACCTCGAGTACGACACGGTCAAAGGCGCCATGCGCTGGCTGGCGCAACAGCGTGGCGTTGAGGTCATCGAGATTACCCACCAGCATCCCGCCAGTTTCGACAGCCTGCTGGAAAGCTACCGCGAAGCTTTCACCCGCCACCCGAAACTCAAACTGATGGCGCTGACCCATGTCACCCATCGCACCGGTCTGGTCATGCCGGTGCAGGCCATCGCCGCATTGGCCAAAGAGCACGGCGTCGACATCATCCTCGACGGTGCCCACGCCCTCGGCCAGATTGAATTTGACCTGCAAGCGTTGGGCATCGCTTTCGCCGGTTACAACCTGCACAAATGGATCGGCGCACCGCTGACCCTTGGCTTCATCTATATCGCCCCGCAGCGTCTGGCTGATATCGATCCGGACATGGGCGAGATGCATTACCCAGTAAGCGATATTCGCGCGCGCACCTCGTACAGCACGCCGAACATCCCGGCGCTGATGACCTTGCCGCTGGTGTTCGAAGAGCACGACGCCCTCGGTGGCGCCGCAGCCAAAAGCCCACGCCTGAATTACCTGCGCAACTTGTGGGTCAGCCGGGTCCGGCACCTGCCGGGCATCGAGGTGCTGACGCCGGACGACCCGCAACTGTATTGCGGGATCACCGCGCTGCGCTTCACCCGGCATGCCGATCAGCAGGCAATGGCCGAGCGTCTGCTCAGCGAATTCAACCTGTTCACCGTGGTGCGCACCGGCGCCGCATGCGGGCCGTGCATTCGCATCACCCCGGGGCTGACCACCACGGCTGGCGAGATGGAGCAGTTGGTCCACGCATTGAACCAGCTGCGCTAGAACGGCACACCGGAGTTTTTTTCGTAGCCTTCAAGACCCAACTGCGCCGACACGGCGAAGGTGTCGATGCCGAGGGTCTGGCAGGCGAAGGCGCCGTCTTCAAGATCGGCGCCGGCGATCGGCTGCAATACCAACTGCAAGGCGTCCTCGGCGGCAGCTTCACAGCCGCAGCGGCCTGGGAGGTGCAAGGTGCCGGCCCAGGCCTCGTGGTGAGCTTGCGCTCCTGCTTCGTCGCCGGGAATGAATACGTTCAGCTTCAGGCAAGCAGCGCCGTGCGCAGGTCGATCCGGATAGACACTGGTGAAACGGACGATGCCATGGCTATCAGTCGATTGACTGCCGCCAAGGCTGGTGTCGCCATCGACACGCTGTTGAATGCGCACCAGCGCGCCGATGACTGGCTCGCTGGTCATCGCATCGACCAGCGACAGACGCAGGATCAGCGGCAGGCCTTGGACACCCTGGCTGATATTGCGCCCTTGGGAATCGGCTGCGGGGCGGCCGAGGGGAAGTTGCTGCGGTTGATAACGGGATTGTGGTGTAAGGGTCAGAGACTGACGGTCGTCCATGAGGCGTTCTCTCTTCCATAAGATGGACGCAGATTAACCCCGTGAAAAAGCCAGCGTGCAGTAACTATGTATCGCGGCATGTACCGGCAGTTTTTTCAGCGCAAAAAAAAGGTGCGCCGACCAAGCGCACCATAAAGCCGTAAAGCACACAACGAGGTGTAGGGGTAAAGATCAGTCCAGCAGCGCCAGGGCCTCGGCGGTGCATTCCTGAATGCGCGCCCAGTCGCCGTTCTTGATCCACTCCGGATCAAGCATCCAGCTACCGCCCACGCACATGACGTTTTTCAGCGCCATGTAGCTCTTGATATTGGCCGGGCCGACGCCGCCCGTCGGGCAGAATTTCACTTCGCCGAACGGGCCGCCGAGCGCCTTGATTGCCGCCACGCCACCGCTGACTTCCGCCGGGAACAGCTTGAAGCGGCGATAGCCCAGACCGTAGCCTTCCATGATCCCCGAGGCGTTGCTGATGCCCGGCAACAGCGGAATCGGGCTGTCGACGCTGGCTTCGAGCAGGTCACGAGTGATGCCCGGGGTGACGATGAATTGCGAGCCGGCCGCTTCCGCCGCTGCGAGCATGTTGCGGTCGAGCACGGTGCCGGCACCGGTCATCAGTTCCGGGCGCTGTTCGCGCAGGATCTGAATGGCCTTGAGGCCGAACTGCGAACGCAGGGTCACTTCCAGCGCAGTCAGGCCACCGGCAGCGAGGGCGTCGGCCAGTGGCAGCACGTCCTGTTCGCGGGCGATGGTGATCACTGGCAGGATCCGCGCCTTGGCGCAGAGACTGTCGATCAGGGCAACTTTGTCCGCCATGGAAACGGTCGGGGATGGGGTTGTCATAGCGGCTGTTCCTTGGCTCATGGGCACCAGTAAATCTCTAACGTAGGTTGCAGAAACGCGCGCACCGGCATGGCCGCAACGTCATCGGATGCCAGCGCGGCATTCAGGGTGGTCAGTTTCGATTGACCGGAAATCGACAGAATCTTGTGCCGGGCCGAGGCCAGCAGCGCGCGGCTCATGGTCAGGCGCTGACGTGGCACGCTGGGCGCCAGCATCGGCCAGCAACGGCGCGTGCCATCGGCTTGCAGGGCTTCGGCGAGGTTCGGGCTGTCGGGGAACAGCGACGCGGTGTGACCGTCATCGCCCATGCCCAATACCAGCACGTCGATCGGCGGCAGTTCGCCGAGCAGACGATCAGCCTGTTCCGCAGCCTGCTCGACGTTGGCCGCCGCGCTGTAGAGGCTGAGGAACTGTGCCTTGGCTGCCGGGCCTTTGAGCAGATACTGCTTGAGCAGGCCGGCATTGCTGTCGGCGTGTTCGACCGGCACCCAACGCTCGTCGGCCAGGGTCACAACGACCTTCGACCAGTCCAGCTCCTCCTTGGCCAGGTGCTGGAAAAACGCGACCGGGCTGCGCCCGCCGGACACCACCAGCACCGCGTTGCCGCGTGCCGCAATGGCGTCGCTCAGTTGCTTGGCAACGTTCAGCGCCAGGCCTTCGGCGAGCAGCACCGGGCTGTTGAATTCGCGGGCAGTCACGCCCGTCGGCAGTTGCACATCAGATATCGCCATACCACGACCTCCCGTCCCGCGTGATCAAAGCAATGGAGCTCATCGGCCCCCACGACCCGGCCGCATACGGCTTGGGCGCGTCACCGGATTTCTTCCACCCGGCGATCAGCTGGTCACACCACTTCCACGCGGCTTCGATTTCATCTTTACGGACAAACAGGTTCTGATTGCCGTTCATCACTTCCAGCAACAACCGCTCGTAGGCATCGGGGATCCGCGCGCTACGCCAGGTGTCGGAGAAATTCAGTTGCAGCGGCCCGCTGCGCAGTTGCATGCCCTTGTCCAGGCCCTGCTCCTTGGTCATCACGCGCAAGGAAATGCCTTCGTCCGGTTGCAGGCGGATGATCAGTTTGTTGCTGATCTGCAGACGCTGCTCCGGGGCGAAAATGTAGTGCGACGGTTCCTTGAAGTGGATGACGATCTGCGACAGCTTCTGCGGCATGCGCTTGCCGGTACGCAGGTAGAACGGCACGCCGGCCCAGCGCCAGTTGCGGATGTCGGCACGCAGGGCGACGAAGGTTTCGGTGTCGCTCTGGGTGTTGGAATTCGGTTCTTCGAGGTAACCCGGAACGGATTTGCCCTCGCTGTGGCCAGCGATGTACTGGCCGCGCACCACTTGTGTGGTCAGGCCTTCCGGGCTGATCGGCGCGAGCGCCTTGAGCACTTTCACTTTCTCGTCACGGATGCTGTCGGCGGACAGGTCGGCCGGCGGGTCCATGGCAATCAGGCAGAGCAGCTGCAACAGGTGATTCTGGATCATGTCGCGCAGTTGGCCGGCCTTGTCGAAATAGCCCCAACGGCCTTCGATGCCGACCTTCTCGGCCACGGTGATTTCCACGTGGGAGATGTAATTCTGGTTCCACTGGGTTTCGAACAGGCTGTTGGCGAAACGCAGGGCGATCAGGTTCTGAACGGTCTCTTTGCCCAGATAGTGGTCGATGCGGTAGGTGCGGTCTTCCGGGAAAAACTGCGCGACGGCGTCGTTGACCTTGCGCGACGACTCCAGGTCAGAGCCGATCGGTTTTTCCAGCACCACCCGAGTATTTTCGGCCAGACCGACTTTCTCGAGGTTCTCGCAGATCGCGCCGTATACCGCCGCCGGAGTAGCGAAGTAGGCAATCATGCGCTGGATGCTGCCGGCCAGTTCCGCCAGCGCCACGTAATCCTCAGCCTTGAGGAAGTCGACGTGCAGATAGGTCAGGCGCGCGAGAAAGCGCTCGGCCACGGTTTCGTTCAGCTCTTTACCGACGTAACGGCGCAATTCGGCGGCGATGAACGCCATGTGCTGCTGCTCGCTGCCGGGCTCACGGGCCAGCGCGATGATTCGCGTGTCCTCGTGCAGCAGGTCGGCACCGTCAAGGTGATACAGGGCAGGAAACAGCTTGCGCAGGGCCAGATCGCCAAGCGCGCCGAACAAGGCAAAGGTGCACGGTTCAACCGTAATGGAAGGCATGATGTTTGTTCTTTTATCAAGTTAAGCTACAAATACCTTTTTTCAAGGCATCACTCAAGGGAAAATGTAGTAATAACCACAACATTTTCGCAGAATACTCAATCCGAGTGGTGGTCGCCCGGACGCATCAGTAGGATAGGCCACCGTCACGGGCCATATCAAAGGCCCAATTTGCATAGCCCGACGCAACTCTGCGTCGGTGAATCAGGAATTCCATATGGACCGCGTGCGAAATTTACTGGAACAGATCCAGAGTCGCCTTGAAGAGCTGAACAAGGCCGAACGTAAGGTCGCCGAGGTGATCCTGCTCAACCCGCAGCAGGCCACCCGCTTCAGCATCGCCGCCCTCGCCCAGGCCGCCTCGGTGAGCGAACCGACGGTCAACCGCTTCTGCCGCTCGTTCGGTGTCAGCGGCTACCCCGAACTCAAGCTGCAATTGGCGCAGAGCCTGGCCAGTGGTGCGGCGTATGTCAGCCGCGCGGTCGAGGCCGACGACAATCCCGAGGCGTACACGCAGAAGATTTTCGGCAGCGCCATCGCTTCCCTGGACAGTGCTTGCCAGGCGCTCGACCCGAACCTGATCAGCCGCGCCGTCGACCTGTTGATCCAGGCCCGGCAGATCCATTTCTTCGGCCTCGGCGCCTCTGCCCCGGTGGCGCTGGATGCGCAGCACAAGTTCTTCCGCTTCAACCTTGCGGTCACCGCGCATGCCGATGTGCTGATGCAGCGAATGATTGCTTCGGTGGCGCATACCGGCGAGCTGTTCGTGATCATTTCCTACACCGGGCGTACCCGTGAGCTGGTGGAAGTGGCGCGGATTGCCCGCGAGAACGGCGCTTCGGTGTTGGGTTTGACGGCGGAGAATTCGCCGCTGGCCAAGGCCAGTACCTTGAGCCTGAACATTCCGTTGCCGGAAGACACCGACATTTATATGCCGATGACGTCGCGGATCATTCAGTTGACCGTGCTGGATGTGCTGGCGACGGGGATGACCTTGCGCCGTGGCGTGGACTTCCAGCCGCATCTGCGCAAGATCAAAGAGAGCTTGAATGCCAGCCGGTATCCGGTGGGTGACGAGTTCAACTGATCTCTGACGGCTGATCGTTCCCACGCTCTGCGTGGGAATGCTTCAAGGGGCGCTCCGCGTTCCGGCTCCGAAAGGGACGTAGAGCGTCCCGGGCTGCATTCCCACGCAGAGCGTGGGAACGATCAGGCCGCCGCCCACGCCTGCAAACTCAAATGCGCCTTCTCCCCCGGCGCCAGGTGCAGGCTGTCGGTGCCGCCCGCTGCTGCTTCTACGCAAACGAATTCCGATACCTCGTCCCAGCTCACCCCCAGCAGCGGCCGCGCGCCGGGATGCCAGACGACGGTGTCGCCACTGTCACCGGTATCGATGCACAACTCGCGCTGCCAGGCGTGATCCTTGAGCTGCAATTCGCCATCATGCTGGAACACCCGCTGACAGCCGCCATCGACGCGCAACTCACCTTCCTGCTGGCAAACCTGACGATTCAACTGGTCATAACCCTGCGCGCCTTCGAGCCCAGACAGCGCTATCTCACCAACATCGCCTATACGCCAGTAAGCGTGCAAAGCCTGGCTCAACTGGCACGGCATGTCGTCCTGATGCTCGGTGCTCAGGCGCAATTCCATGCGTTCGCCCAAGTGCGCGTGCAGGTCGACCTGCCAGTCGCACAGCTGTAATTGCCAGTGCAGGCGCACGCCGTCTTCGGCGCTGCTGCTGTCGAGCAGTTTCCAGTCGAGCAGTCGCGCCCAACCATGCGACGGCCACGCGTTTTCGCTCGGATGACGGCCATACCACGGCCAGCACACCGGCACGCCACCGCGAATCGCGCCGACATGCGGCCACTTCGCCGCGCACCACAACCACGGCTTCTGCCCGCGCGGCTGAAAGTGCAGCAACTGCGCGCCCTGACGACTGAACACCGCCTGACACAGCGGATGATCGATCACCAACACGTCGCGCATCTGATAGCGCTCCCAGGCGAACACCGGCCGCTCGCGCAGGGATTTGAAGAAGCGTTGCAGCGGATGCTCATGCATTGGCTACGGTCCTGAAAATCATGGGGGTACAATTACCTTTGTGACCCTTGAATACTGTGGCGAGGGGATTTATCCCCGCTGGGTCGCGAAGCGGCCCTGAAAACCATTCACCGAGGTGTATCAGCCAGATGGTGCTTATCGGACTTGGGGCCGCTTCGCAGCCCAGCGGGGATAAATCCCCTCACCACAATGGGTACGACATAACTCTTTCTGCGGGTCTCGCAAAAAAAAGCGGACAGCCTTGGCTGTCCGCAAATGCGCACATAGAGAGGAGCTTATCGCAGACGCGTCAGAACGTTGACTGAATTTTCAGGCCAGCGACCAAAGCGTTGTCCACTTCATCCACACCGCCCGGATGGGTGATGTATTGCAGGTTGGGACGCACGGTCAGCCAGTTGGTGACATGGATGCCGTAGTTGAGTTCGTAGTTGTACTCGGTCTCACGAATCGGCGAGAACGCGGCGTTGTCGTAGTCGGACACACCGTTGGCAGCGTTCAGCAGTTCAGCGTTGCGCTTGACGTCCTTGTTGACGTGGATACGCGCCGCGCCGATACCGATGTCATCCTTCGGACGCGCATCGAACGGGCCTTTGTAGACAAACATCACCGACTGGTAGTTGTCGATGAAGTTGGTGTCCTTGTCGTGGAAAGTCGCGTTGGCAGCGATGTTCAGACCGCGAGTTGCATCACCGTTGTGGCTGGTGAGTTGCTGTTGCGCAACGAACCAGTAACCGCTTTTGCTGTTGTGCGACTTGTAGTCATCACCGGTGGTTGCCGCGTCGAAACCGTTGACGTCTTCGCGAACGTCGTCGGCATCGGCCGTGCTCTTGTAGTAACCGACGCGGTATTCGCCCGGCAGGCTGTTGACCTTCGGCGACCAGACCAATTCAACCGGCAGCACGGTACCTTTGGTGCCGCTGCCGCTGAGCTTGAAGCCGTTGCCGTGTTCCAGTTGCGACGGGTTCTGGTTGTACGCACCGATCTGCGCGTAGAGCTCGTCGTTGATGTTGTACTTCACACGGATCGCGGCCTGGCTGACGGGCCAGTTGTACCAGATGTTGGTCGCCCAGTTACCCACTTGCGAACCGCAGAACGCCAGGTTCTGGAAGTCGCACGGGAAGGTGTTGAAATCTTCGCCTTCGCCGAAGTAACCGGCCTTGACGTCGAGCTTGTTGTCGAAGAACTGGTGCTGGATCCACAGTTGGGTCAGACGCACCATGTGGCCACGGCCGTAGACTTCCTGCGAGGAGCTGAGGGTGCCGGCACGCGGATCGCCAACGCGGTCGTTGGAGATGTTGTAACCGTTACGATTGGTCAGCTGGATCTTCGCCTGGGTGTTGTCCCAGCCCCACAGTTTCTGCAGGTCGAGGGCCACGCCCAGACCGAACTGGTCGGCGTAACGCGCAGTCTTGTCGTCGTTGTAGCCACCGTTCAGGTTGGCGCCCATCTCGCCAACGTAGTCGGCCTTGATGTCGATACCCTGCTCGATCAGCTTGGTGCGCTCGCCGCCCCAGTCGCCGGTCATCCACTTGGAGTCGGAGCTGAACGCATCCGCCGCCATTGCATTACCGGCCAGCACCAGTGCAGCTGCCGCAGAAACCTGGCAGATCAACCGGGCATTGACGTGTTTCTTTTTCATCCCTACATCCTCGTCTTTATTGTTATTAACTGTTTTTATCTAACGCGGTTTACATAAAGTGCGGTGCTCGACAGGCCGGACACCGCGTGCTCCTTATAGGAGTGAACCCTGTGGCGAGGGGATTTATCCCCGATGGGCTGCGTAGCAGACCCCGCTTTTATGGGGCCGCTGCGCGAGGCAAAGGGGCGGTGCGACGTTTCGCTAAATCCCCTCGCCACAAAAGCTCGCTCCCACATTTGTTCCTCAGCGCCCCTTGAACTGGGCGACGTTCGCAGACCGCGCATCGGTCTGCGGTTGGCCGGCAGTGCCGAGGCGCTCACCGGTATTGGCATCGAACAACAACACTTTCGATGGATCGAACTGCAGCGTCAGGCTTTCGCCTACCTGCGGTGCCACGTCCGGCGCCAGTCGGCAGCAGACCTTGGTGTCGTTCAAGTTGACGAACACCAGGGTATCCGGACCGGTCGGTTCAGTGACCTGCACTTCGGCGCGGATGCTCGGCAGACCATTGCCCTCGCCGCTCGCAAGCACAATCTGCTCCGGGCGCAGGCCGAGGATCACTTCGCGGTCTTCAAGCCCGGCATCCTGCATGCTCATCGGCAATTCACAACGCGCCTGACCGCTGTCGAGCAGCGCCAGCAGACGACCGTCCTTGCGCTGCAAACGCAGGGGGATGAAGTTCATCGGCGGCGAACCGATGAAGCTCGCCACGAACAGGTTGGCCGGGTTGTTGTAGATGTCTTTCGGCGTACCGAACTGCTGAATGATGCCGTCCTTCATCACCGCGACCTTGTCGCCCAGGGTCATCGCTTCGATCTGGTCGTGGGTCACGTAGACCGTGGTGGTTTTCAGACGCTGGTGCATCAGTTTCATTTCGGTGCGCATCTCGACGCGCAGCTTGGCGTCGAGGTTCGACAGCGGTTCGTCGAACAGATAGATCTTCGGCCGCCGCGCCAGAGCACGACCCATCGCCACGCGCTGTTGCTGACCACCGGAGAGCTGGCCCGGCTTGCGATTGAGCAGGTGTTCGATCTGCAACAGCTTGGCCACGCGGGCGACTTCTTCGTCGATCGCTGCCTGCGGCATCTTGCGGATCTTCAGGCCGAACTCGATGTTCTCGCGCACGCTCATGGTCGGGTACAGCGCGTAGGACTGAAACACCATGGCGATGTCACGATCCTTGGGGCTCATGCCGCTGACATCCTGATCACCGATCATGATCGCGCCGCCGGTGATGGTTTCCAGACCGGCGATGCAGTTCATCAAGGTCGATTTGCCGCAGCCCGACGGGCCGACGAGGATCAGGAATTCACCGTCCTTGATCGACAGTTCGATGTTCTTCAGGGTGTCCGGCAGGCCGGCCCCGTAGGTCTTGTTTACGTTGCGAAGTTCAAGCGTAGCCATGATTACCCCTTGACCGCGCCGGCCGTCAGCCCGCGCACGAAATACTTGCCTGCGACCACATAGACCAGCAGGGTCGGCAGGCCGGCGATCATCGCCGCTGCCATATCCACGTTGTATTCCTTGGCGCCGGTGCTGGTGTTGACCAGGTTGTTCAGCGCCACGGTGATCGGTTGCGAATCACCGCTGGAGAACACCACCCCGAACAGGAAGTCGTTCCAGATCTGGGTGAACTGCCAGATCAGGCAGACCATGATGATCGGCGTCGACATCGGCAGAATGATGCGGCGGAAAATCGTGAAGAAACCCGCGCCATCCAGACGCGCAGCCTTGACCAGCGCATCGGGAATGCTCACGTAGTAGTTGCGGAAGAACAGCGTGGTGAACGCCAGACCGTAGACCACGTGCACGAACACCAGGCCGGTGGTGGTGCTCGCCAGGCCCATCTTGCCGAGGGTGAACGAGGCCGGCAGCAGCACGGTCTGGAACGGCAGGAAGCAGCCGAACAGCAGCAGACCGAAGAACAACTGCGAACCACGAAAGCGCCACATCGACAGCACGTAACCGTTCAACGCACCGATGGCGGTGGAGATGATTACCGCCGGTACGGTGATCTTGATCGAGTTCCAGAAGTAGCCGTCAACCGTGGCCCAGGCCTTGACCCAGCCGATGCCGCTGACCACGGTCGGCCAGCTCAACAGGTTGCCGGTGCTGATATCTTCCGGGGTCTTGAAGCTGGTCAGCAACATGACTACCAGCGGCACCAGATAGAGGAACACTGCGAGGATCAGCACCGCGTAGATCGCGATGCGGCTCAAGCTGATAGCGGGTTTGGCAGCAAGACTAGTCATGACGCTTGGTCCTCAGCTCGGAATACAGGTAAGGCACGATGATCGCGAGGATCGCACCGAGCATCAGAATCGCACTGGCCGAGCCCATCCCCATCTGGCCGCGACTGAAGGTGAAGGAATACATGAACATCGCTGGCAGGTCGGAGGAATAACCCGGGCCGCCGGCGGTCATTGCCGCAACGAGGTCGAAGCTCTTGATCGCGATGTGCGCGAGGATCATCACCGCACTGAAGAACACCGGACGCAGGCTTGGCAGCACGACTTTCCAGTAGATGCGCGGCATGCTCGCGCCGTCGATCTGCGCAGCACGGATGATCGATTGATCGACGCCACGCAGGCCGGCGAGGAACATCGCCATGATGAAGCCCGAGGCTTGCCACACAGCGGCAATCACCAGGCAGTAGACCACGCGATCAGGGTCGATCAGCCAGTCCAGACGGAAGCCTTCCCAGCCCCAGTCACGCAACAATTTGTCCAGGCCCATGCCCGGGTTGAGCAGCCATTTCCACGCGGTACCGGTGACGATCATCGAGAGCGCCATCGGGTACAGGTAAATAGTGCGGATAAAGCCTTCGCGACGGATGCGCTGGTCGAGGAATACCGCCAGCAACACGCCGATCACCAGAGTGATGCCGATGAACATGCCGCCGAACACGGCGAGGTTCTTGCTCGCCACCCACCAGCGATCGTTGTCAAACAACCGCGCGTATTGCGCCAGACCGGCCCACTTGTAGTTGGGCAGGAAAGTCGAGGTGGTGAACGACAGAATGAACGTCCACAGGATGTAGCCATAGAAGCCCACCAGCACGATGAACATGCTCGGCGCCAGCACCAGTTTCGGTAGCCAGCGCTGCAATGCATCGAACGGCGAGGCCTTGCTGAACACAGCAACAGAACTCATGAGCAAATCCAGAAAAGAAAGAGAAGAACAGCTGCAAGCTGCAAGCTACAAGACCAGCAGCGCGCAAGCCTTTAACTTGCAGCTTGAAGCTTGAAGCTTGCAGCTCGCCGTCAAGGCGCCTATTTGGCCGACTGAACCGCCGCGCCGAGTTTCTTCGCCGCATCGGCCGGGTCGGCTTTCGGGTCGTTGATGTAGTTGGTGACTACGTCAAAGAACGCGCCCTGCACGGCCAGCGTGGTCGCCATGTTGTGCGCCATGCTTGGTTGCAGGCCGCCGGACTTGGCGTCCGCGAGGAAGTCTTTGGCAGCGGTCTGCGCGCAGGAATCGAAGCCGAGCTTGTCCATGTTGTTCAACATGTCGTTGCGCACCGGGATCGAGCCTTTGTTGATGCTGAAGACTTTCTGGAAGTTCTCACCCAGCACGACTTTGGCGATGTCCTGCTGACCGGCCGCAGTGCCTGCGTCCTTCTGCTTGAACACGGCCAGCGAGTCGATGTTGTAGGTGAATGCCTTGTCGGTGCCCGGGAACGCTACGCACTCGTAGTCCTTGCCGGCGACTTTCTTGGCGGCGGTCCATTCGGACTTGGCCCAGTCACCCATGATCTGCATGCCCGCCTTGCCGTTGATGACCTTGGCCGCTTCGAGGTTCCAGTCCTGGCCTTTGCCGTCCGCGTCCATGTAGGTCGCGACTTTCTTCAGCTCGGTGAGCGCCTTGACCATTTCCGGGCCGGTCAGCGCCTTGTTGTCGAGATCAACCAAGGCTTTCTTGTAGCCATCCACGCCCATGACCGAGAGCACCACGGCTTCGAACACGGTGCTGTCCTGCCAAGGCTGACCGCCATGGGCGAGCGGAATGAAGCCCGCCGCTTTCAGCTTGTCGCCGGCTGCGTAGAACTCTTCGAGGGTGGTTGGATTCTTGGTGATGCCGGCTTTCTTGAAGACTTCCGGGTTGATCCACAGCCAGTTCACGCGGTGAATGTTCACCGGCACGGCCACGTAATCACCGTCGTACTTCACGGTATCGGAGACTTTCTTGTCGAGCAGGCTGTCCCACTTTTCCGACTTGGCGACGTCTTTCAAAACGTCGGTGTCGAGCAGGCCGGTCGACGCCCATTCCTGGATGTCCGGGCCTTTGATCTGCGCTACGCCTGGCGGGTTACCGGCGACGGCGCGGCTTTTCAGCACGGTCATGGCAGTCGCACCGCCACCACCGGCGACAGCGCCGTCCTTCCAGGTGAAACCGTCTTTTTCAACTTGGGCCTTGAGCACATCGACAGCGGCTTTTTCGCCACCGGAAGTCCACCAGTGCACGACTTCCACCGAACCTTTGGATTCGGCAGCGGAGACACTGAGCGGCAGGATTGCGAGCGGGAACAGGGAGGCGACAGAAATGACAGTAGCGAGGCGAGAAATCGCATTCATTCGAGATGTACCTTTCTTGTTGTTATGCATTGCAAGTCTGGTGCTTGCGCTGCACGGAGTTTAAACAGAGCGTTTCGCTTCGCAGGTAACGAAGGGACGCGTAAATGTCACGACATGGTTACACAGCAACAGGCCGGGACGACTGCGCCAAAGCCGTGGCCATGCTTGGCGCCAGCGGCAATCGCGGAATCAGCACAGCCTGCCAGGCGTGATACAGATCGGGCTTGCCCGGCCAGATATCGGCACTCGGCACATTCTGCGGATTGAGTTCGTGGTGCCAACTGCCGTTGCAGCGGTCGATGAAATTGGTCTCGCAGAACTCCCAGAACAGTCTGTACCAGGCTTCGTATTGCCCGTCGCCGGTGCGTTTGAGCAAGGCGCTGGCGGCGGCGCTGGCTTCGGCATGCGTCCAGTGCAGGCGATGGCGAACGACGGCCTGGTTATCCCAGTCGAGGGTGTAGACGATGCCCGGCGCGCCATCGACATCCCAGCCGTGGCGGCAATTGTTTTCGAAGAGTTTTTGCGCATCAGTCGCCAGCCAGCCCGGCGTAAGCATGCCGGCCTGTACCCGCGCGGCTTCAAGATGCAGGAGCAAGCGCGCCCACTCGAAACCGTGGCCCGGCGTGGTGCCGTAAGGACGAAAACCGTCAGCCGGATTGTCGTGGTTGTATTCGCGCAGCGGTTGCCAATCGCGATCGAAGTGTTCGATGACCATGTAGTCGTTGGCTGCAGCGTGACCATGGATCACTCGTTCGACGATGCGCTGGGCGCGTACCAGCCAGCGCGGATCTTCGGTGACATCGGCCAGCGCGAGGAATGCTTCGGTCGCGTGCATGTTGCTGTTGGCGCCGCGATAGGCTTCTTCTTCGCTCCAGTCGCGATTGAAGAATTCGCGCATGGCGCCCTCTTCTTCGCTCCAGAAATAAGTGTCGATGATGTCGATCGCGTCATCGAGCAAAGCCTGGGCACCGGGCCGTTGTGCGACCACGGCGGAGCTGGCGGCGAGGGCGACAAAGGCATGCAGATAGGCGTTCTTGCCGGTGTTGTCGTCGCGATGTTCGGCCACCGCAAACCAACCGCCGTGCAACGCATCACGCAGTGGCCCGCGCAACGCGGCGATACCGTGGTCGACCAGCTCGGCAAACCCCAGCAGGCCCTGAATGTGGGCCATAGCGAAGCTGTGGGTCATGCGCGCGGTGTTCATGGTCTCGGCTTGCGCGTGCGCTGGCAAACGGCCGCGTTCGTCGAGGTTGCCGAAGCCTTCGGGCAGTCGTGATGCCTTGGCGAAATCCAGCAGACGCAGGCCTTCGGTAGCGAGCCATTGCTGGTGGGCAGGGGCGTTCAGCCAACTGCTGAAGTCTGGGTGAAAGGTGTCCATGGCGTGACCCTTTTTTGTTGTTAGGACTGCGGGCAGTCTAAACAACGGGCCGGGGCGGGCTTGTAACGAAGGGGACGGGGTTTGTCACTGGCTTGTGACATTAGCAAAGCAAAGTCAAAAGATCGTCCGATCGCGGCAACTGCAACGTCACCCGCAACCCACCTTCACGCAGGTTCTGCAACGTCACCTCGCCGCCGTGGCTGTGGGCAATGTTGCGCGCAATGCCCAGACCGAGTCCGTAGCCCTGCTGCTGCCCCGCCAGGCGGAAGTGCGGCTCGAACACTTGCTCCAGCCGCTGCTGCGGCACGCCCGGCCCTTCATCATCGACATGCAGAACAAAGGCGCTGTCGTCGTCATCGATGTGCAGGTGCGCGTTCTGTCCATACTTCAAGGCGTTGTCGATCAGATTGCCGATGCAGCGCTTGAGCGCCAGCGGCTTGCCTGGATACGCCGACAGCGCGCGGCCATGCTGGGTGACGCGGCCATTGCCGTTCGGCGCCAGATACGGCTCGACCAGGCAATCGAGCACATGATTGAGATCCACCGGCTCGATGTTCTCGTGGATGTCGGTGTCTTTCACGCATTGCAGCGCGCCTTTGACCAGCAGCTCCAGCTCATCCAGATCGCGGCCGAACTTGGCTTGCAGCTGTTCATCTTCGAGCAGTTCGACGCGCAAGCGCAGGCGGGTGATCGGCGTGCGCAAGTCGTGGGAAATCGCGCTGAACAACTGGCTGCGCTCGGTCAGGTAACGGCTGATGCGTTCGCGCATGGTGTTGAACGCGCGGCCGACTTCGACCACTTCACTGCCACCGCCCTCCGCCACCGGCTCGACATCGGCGCCCAGCGACAGATCCCGCGCTGCCCGCGCCAGACGCTTGAGCGGCCGGCTCTGCCAGTGCACCAGCAGGCCGATGAACAACAGCAAGAAGCCGCTGGTCAGGACGATAAACCACACCTGCTGCGCCGGCAGGCCTTGCTCTTCGAGGCTGGTGTACGGCTCCGGCAGCAACGAGGCGATGTACAGCCATTCGCCCGGGGCCATTTGAATCTGCGTGACCAGCACCGGCGGATTCACCGGCTCCAGGGTCAGCGCGTAATGCGCCCAGGAGCGCGGCAATTCATCAAGTTTCAGCCCGGCGTTGAAGATCCGCAGGTCTTCGGGGCTGACGAAGGTCACCGAAATATCCGTGTCATGGCCCAGAGACTGGCGCAGCACTTCGTCCACCGCCTGCATCACCGCAGCCTTGCGCGGCGTCACCGGCAGCACGTCCATGCCCAGCGGTTTGTCATTGAGCGTCACGACAAATCGGGTGCCGCCCATGCTGCGCAATTGATCGAGCACCAGCGGCCGATAGGCCACCGGCAAGGAACGGAAATAGCTGACGCTGGCAGTCATGGAATGCGCCAGGCTGCGGGCACTGGTGACGAGTCCTTCGAGTTGAGTGGCGCGCAACTGCGAGACCCAGATCACGCTCGACAGCGTCTGCGCGAACAGCACCGCCAGCAGAGTCAGCAGCAGCATCCGCCCGAGCAGTGAGCGCGGCACCGGTATGCGGTTGGCAAATTTGCGTAGCGACTCAGTGAGCATTGCCGGCAACCACATTGGCTGCCAACTGATAACCGCTGCCACGTACGGTGCGGATCAGCCGTGGTGGTTTTTCGGTGTCGCGCAGGCGTTGGCGCAAACGGCTGACGGCCATGTCGACGATGCGATCGAGCGGCATCAGATCGCGGCCACGGGTGGCGTTGCCGATGGTGTCGCGGTCGAGGATTTGCTGCGGATGATCGAGGAACAGTTTCAGCAGGGCGAAATCGGCGCCGGAGAGGATCACTTCCTCGCCGTCGGTGTGGAACAGCCGATGACTGACCGTGTCCAGGCGCCAGTCGTCGAAGGCCAGCACTTCGCTGCCGCTGCGTTCGTGGGCGAATTGCGCGCGACGCAGCAGGGCCTTGATCCGCGCTTGCAGTTCGCGCGGGCTGAACGGTTTGCCGAGGTAGTCATCAGCGCCAAGTTCCAGACCGATCACCCGGTCGGCTTCGTCGGAACTGGCGGTCAGCATGATGATCGGCACCTGCGCCTGACGCGGATGCTGGCGTACCCAGCGGCACAGGCTGAAACCGTCTTCGTCGGGCAGCATGACATCGAGGATCACCAGATCGCTGGGCGCCTCGTTGAGCGCCTGACGAAAACCGGCACCATCGGCGGTGGCCCTCACCTGAAACCCGGCGCGGGTCAGGTAGGTTTCCAGCAACTCGCGTATTTCCTGGTCGTCATCGACCAACAATATCGACTTGTTGACTGAGCTCACTTCGAAGGCATCCTTGTTGTTGGAGTTGGGGCGGATTATGCCTGATGAACCTGGAAAATTTGTCGCCTGTTGATCGTTCCCATGCTCTGCGTGGGAATGCAGCCCGTGACGCTCCGCGTCACTGGACGCGGAGCGTCCCTTGAGGCATTCCCACGCGGAGCGTGGGAACGATCTCTATGCAGTTGTTGCTTGATCCAGCGCTACACCGGCGCCGACCAGGCCGGAATACGGCGCGGTCACCAGCCAGACCGGGATGCCTTTGAAGTAATCGCTCATGCAGCCCTTGTCGGCGAAGCAGCGGGCGAAGCCGCTGGCGAGGAAGAAATCGGCGAAGCGTGGAATCACCCCGCCGACGATAAACACGCCGCCGCGCGCGCCGGTGGTGAGCACGTTGTTGCCGGCGACGCGACCCAGCCAGCAGCAGAATTGCTCGAGCACTTCCAAAGCAATCGGATCACCGGCCAGACCGGCGGCGGTGATCGCTTCCGGCGTCTCAAGCTTCGGCTCATGGCCATCGACCGCGCAGATCGCCCGGTACAGCCGCGGCAGGCCGCCGCCGCTCAACGCGGTTTCCGCGCTGACATGGCCGATCTCGTTGTAGATGTGTTGCCACAGTTGCGTTTCGCGCGGACTGCTCAGCGGCAGGTCGACGTGGCCGCCCTCGCCCGGCAACGCGGCGAAGCGTCCTTCGCCGAGATCGAGCAAGGTGCCGACACCCAGGCCAGTGCCCGGGCCGATCACCACTGCCGGACGCAGAGGCTCCGGCGTACCTTCGCAAACCACGCGGAATTCGCCGGGCTGCAAGCGGGTCATGCCCAGCGCCATCGCCGAGAAGTCGTTGGTCAGCAACAACTGCTCGACCTGCAAGGTCTTGCAGAACGCGCTGCGGCTGAGCCGCCAGTGATTGTTGGTGAATTTGAATTCATCACCATTCACCGGACCTGCCACCGACAGGCACACCGAGCCGATCGAACCCGGCGCCAGCCCGAGCCCGCTCAGGTACAAGGCGATTGCCTCTTCCGGGCTGGCAAAGTCGGCCGTGGCCAGCACCTGAACCGATTGCAGTTGCTGGTTTTGCCACAACGCGAACCGCGCGTTGGTGCCTCCGATGTCACCGACCAAAGCCAGTTTCAATTAAGCGTCTCCAGGGCAGAAGTGAAGGCGCTGGCGCCCTGCTCCGCCGAGCTGAAGGCCATGCGCATGAAGCCAAACAGCTCGCGGCCGCTGCCAATGTTGTTGCCCAACAGGCCCTTGGCAGGTTCGCGCGCTGCAAATTCGGCGGCGTCGACCTTCAGTTCCAAGGTGCCTTTGACGCCATCGACGCGGATGATATCGCCCTCTTGCACGCGCGCCAAAGCGCCACCGACATAAGCTTCCGGGCTGACGTGAATCGCTGCGGGGATTTTCCCCGACGCGCCGGACATGCGCCCGTCAGTCACCAACGCCACTTTGAAGCCGCGATCCTGCAGCACGCCGAGGAACGGCGTCATCTTGTGCAGCTCGGGCATGCCGTTGGAACGCGGGCCCTGGAAGCGCATCACGGCGACAAAATCCTTCTCCAGCAGACCGGCCTTGAATGCGTCCGCCAGGTCTTGTTGATCCTGGAACACCATCGCCGGTGCTTCGACGATCTGGTTCTCCAGCGCAACGGCAGAAACCTTCATCACCCCGCGACCGAGATTGCCTTCCATCACCCGCAAGCCGCCCTCTTGCGAGAACGCACGGGACACCGGACGCAGGATGTTTTCGTCGAGGCTGTCGGTCGGCCCTTCGCGCCAGACCAGCTCACCGTTATCGAGGAACGGCTCTTTGGTGTACTGGCTCAGGCCATGGCCGAGCACAGTGTTGACGTCTTCATGCAGCAGGCCGGCGCCGAGCAGTTCGCGGATCAGGAACGACATGCCGCCCGCTGCCTGGAAGTGGTTGATGTCGGCTTTGCCGTTCGGGTAGACGTGGCTCAGGGTCGGCACGACTTCGGAAAGGTCGGCCATGTCCTGCCAGGTCAGTTGAATGCCAGCGGCCATGGCGATGGCCGGCATGTGCAGGGTGTGGTTGGTCGAGCCGCCGGTGGCGTGCAAGGCAACGATGGAGTTGACCAGCGCCTTCTCGTCGACGATTTCGCCGATCGGCATGAAGTTGCCGTTCTGCTTGGTCAGGCGCGTGACCTGATGCGCGGCTTCGCGGGTGAGCGCGTCGCGCAGCGGCGTGTTCGGGTTGACGAAAGACGCGCCCGGCAAGTGCAAGCCCATGACTTCCATCAGCAACTGGTTGGTGTTGGCGGTGCCGTAGAAGGTGCAGGTGCCCGGGCTGTGGTAGGACTTCATCTCCGATTCCAGCAGCTCTTCGCGGGTCGCCTTGCCTTCGGCGTACTTCTGGCGGACGTCGGCTTTTTCCTTGTTGGAAATCCCCGAAACCATCGGCCCGCCCGGGACGAAGATCGTTGGCAGATGACCGAAACGCAGCGACCCCATCATCAGGCCCGGGACGATCTTGTCGCAGATGCCGAGCATCAGCGCGCCGTCAAACATGTTGTGCGACAACGCCACGGCGGTGGACATGGCGATCACTTCGCGGCTCGGCAGGCTCAGTTCCATGCCCGGCTCGCCTTGGGTCACGCCGTCGCACATGGCCGGAGTGCCGCCGGCGAACTGGCCGACCGAGCCGATTTCGCGCAGGGCGTTCTTGATCTGTTGTGGAAAGACTTCGTACGGCTGGTGCGCCGAAAGCATGTCGTTATACGAAGACACAATGGCGATGTTCGCCGAGTTCATCATCCGCAGGCTGTGCTTGTCTTCAGTGCCGCAACCGGCCACGCCGTGGGCGAAGTTGGCGCATTGCAGCTTGCCGCGCATCGGGCCATCGGTGGCGGCGCCGCGAATCAATGCAAGGTAAGCCTGACGCGTGGCGCGGCTGCGGGCGATAAGCCGTTCGGTGACCTCAAGAACGCGGGGATGCATGTGTAGAACTCCAGGCTAACGGATGTGGCGACCTGATTGTCTATGCTGATCAAACGCCGTTGTTGTTGGAATGACAGACGGCTTTTTTGACCATTCGGACCAGTTGATTCAGGTCACTCGTTGTAGATAAAACAAAATATTGCCACTAAAAAGGCTTGTTTTCTATTTTTATGCGAATAATCTTGTAATTCCAACAACAAAACGACGGCGGCGCTGTTCCATGACTCTTCGAATTGCAATCAATGGTTTCGGCCGCATCGGCCGTAATGTCCTGCGCGCACTGTATACCCAAGGCTATCGTCAAGACCTGCAGATCGTCGCGATCAACGATCTGGGTGACAGTTCGATCAATGCCCATCTGCTCAAATACGACACCGTCCACGGCACTTTCGACGCCGAAGTGGCGCACGATAACGAAAGCCTGACGGTCAATGGCGACCGCATCGCGGTCAGCGCCATTCGCAACCCGGCCGACCTGCCGTGGGCCGCTGAAAAAATCGACGTAGTGTTCGAATGCACCGGTCTGTTCACCGACCGTGCCAAAGCCGCCGCGCATATCAGCGCCGGCGCCCGCAAGGTGATCATTTCTGCCCCGGCCAAAGGCGCCGACGCCACCGTCGTTTATGGCGTCAACCACGACATTCTGCGTCAGTCGCACCAGATCATTTCCAACGCTTCGTGCACCACCAACTGCCTCGCGCCAGTGGCGCAGGTGCTGCATCGCGAGTTGGGCATCGAAAGCGGCCTGATGACCACCATCCACGCCTACACCAACGACCAGAACCTCACCGACGTTTATCACAGCGACCCGTACCGTGCCCGCTCGGCCACGCAAAACATGATCCCGAGCAAGACCGGCGCAGCCGAAGCGGTAGGCCTGGTGCTGCCGGAACTGGCGGGCAAACTGACCGGCATGGCTGTGCGCGTACCGGTGATCAATGTGTCGCTGGTCGACCTCACCGTGCAACTGAAGAAAGAAGCCAGTGCCGACGAAGTCAACGCCCTGCTGAAAGCGGCCAGCCAGCATTCGAAAATTCTTGGTTACAACACATTGCCGCTGGTTTCCAGCGACTTCAACCACAACCCGCTGTCGTCAATCTTCGACGCCAACCACACCAAAGTCAGTGGCAAGTTGCTGAAAGTGCTGGCCTGGTACGACAACGAATGGGGCTTCTCCAACCGCATGCTGGATAACTGCCTGGCGTTGTGTAACGCCGAATAATCTCAGCCGGCCCCCAATCCCTGTGGGCGCGAGCCTGCTCGCGAAAGCTTTCTGTCAGTCGATATGGAATTGACTGACACGACGCCTTCGCGAGCAGGCTCGCTCCCACAGGAGATCCGATTTCAATTCGAAATCAGCACTTGACCATTCGGCTGGATGATAAGCATTATCATTCGCTCGAAATGGATCAGGTCCTCCCGTGAGTCAATCGCGCTTCAACCACGTCTTCCTCGCCCAGCGCACTTCCCTGCTGCGCACGCTGGAACGGATGGTCAACAATCACAGCACCGCTGAAGACCTGTTGCAGGAGACCTACCTGCGCGTGACCCGGGCGTTGAGCGAACGGGCCATCGATCACCTTGAACCCTTTGTCTTCCAGACCGCGCGCAATCTGGCGCTGGACCATTTGCGTGCGCGCAAGATCCATGCGCGGACCATGGTCGACGATGTACCTCAGGACGTGGTGCAGAGCATCGCCGCGCCCGCCAGCAGCGCCGAAGACGCCGCCCACGCCGAACAACTGCTGGAGCGCTTGAACGTGAGCCTCAGCCAGCTCAGCCCACGCCAGCAGCAGATATTCATCCTCAGCCGCCTGCACGGGCACAGCTATCAGGAAATCGCCGATGAACTGAAGGTGTCGCTGAGCACTGTGCAGAAAGAACTGAAACTGATCATGTCGATCTGCATCGGCGTCGCACAGCGACATGAAGGCAGCGGCAAGCTTTGAGCTACAAACGGCAAGCTTCAAGCGGCAAGCTTCAAGCGGTAAGCAAAAACGAAATGCAGTAACCCATCCGGCTTGCAGCTTGCAGCTTGAAGCTAGAAACTGCTTCTAGCCAGAAGCCCTGAGGAACCACCGTGACGGACACCCACCGCCCGCCTTCGCCCGATTCAGCGCGGGACGCTGCAGCTGCAATGGACCAGGCGCTGGACTGGCTCATCGTGCTCGGCAGCCCGGATGAGGAACAGACCCGGCAATTTCATGCCTGGCTGGCGGCTGATCCGTTGAATGCCGAGGCATTCGCCAAGGCCCAGGCGATCTGGGACGGCCCGCAAGTCGCACAGTGCGCCGAAGCCCTGGCGGCAAAACCGGTAAAAGTCACTTTTCTCAAGCGCTTGCGCCCGCACTGGAAACCGCTGGCTACCGCTGCGGTGCTGATCCTCGGGCTGTTCAGTTTCAGCAACCTGCCGATGCGCATTCAAGCGGATCACCTCACCGTGGTTGGCGAGCGTCAGCGGCTGCAACTGGAGGACGGCTCGAAGGTTCTGCTCAATACCAATTCGGCGTTTTCCAGCACCATCAACGATCAACAGCGCGTGGCCCGGCTGTTTCAGGGCGAGGCGTTTTTCGAGATTGCCAGCGGGCGCAATCAGCCGCTGGAGATCGACGCAGGTCCGGTAACGGCCAGCGTCCACGACACCGCATTTGCCGTGCGCTACCTCGACGGGGTCGCACAAGTGAACGTGCAGCGTGGCGATGTCGATCTGCGCGCCACCCACAACGATGCCCGGGTGCGCCTGCGTGCCGGGGAAAGCATTCGCATCGGCCCCAACGGATTTGATCGCCCGGCCAAGCTCGACGCCAATGCCGATCTGGCCTGGGTTGAAGGCCGTCTGGTGTTCGAGAACTGCCCGCTGAATCAGGTGCTGGCCGAGCTGCGCCGCTACTATCCGGGCTGGATCATCAACAACAACGAGCAATTGGCCGACGTCGCCGTCACCGGCAATTACCGTCTCGACCAGCCGCTCGACGTGGTCCGCTCCCTCGCCCACATCACCTCGGCGCGCCTGCAGGAATTCCCTGCGCTGGTGATTCTGAACTGAATGAGAGTTATTTTTACTCGATAGCCAATGGCAGTACGTCTCGTTATAGCCAATGCAATTGATTCGCATCTAACCATGCCGATCTGCACCTATAAAGATTCGTGCGACACGGAGCGCTATCGATGTCCTCACGCCTTACCCGCCAGACTGCTTCCCCTTCCCGCGTACTGTCGCTGCTGACTGCGGCCATCCTCATGGCTGGCACCGCACCGCTGCTGGCGGCCACCGAGCAACCGACACGCAACATGGGCGATTACGCCTTCGCCATCGGCCAGCAACCACTGGTTTCGGCATTGAATGCCTTTACCGCCGTGACCGGTTGGCAGGTCGGTTTGCCGGCCGAGTTGGGGCAGAACGTCTCGTCGCCGGGCGTGCGCGGTTCGCTGCCGCCGGAAAAAGCCCTCGAGCGCCTGTTGGTGGGGACCAACCTGAGCTTCCGCAAACTGAGCAACAACAATGTCGTGCTGGAAAAACGCAACAGCAGCGGCACGCTCAATCTCGATCAGGTGACCATCAGCGCCACTCGCCAGGAACAGTCGGTCAACAGCGTGCCCTCGACGGTCAGCGTGCATGATCGCCAAGAGCTTGACCGCAACAACGTCAATACCATCAAGGATCTGGTGCGCTACGAACCGGGCGTTTCCGTTGGCGGTGCCGGTCAGCGCGGCGGCATCAGTGGCTACAACATTCGCGGTATCGACGGCGACCGCATCTTGACTCAAGTCGATGGCGTGGAGATCCCTAACGGTTTCTTCAACGGCCCGTATGCCAAGAGCCAGCGCAACTACGTCGACCCGGAAATCGTCAAACGCGTGGAGATTCTCCGTGGCCCGGCCTCGGTGCTGTACGGCAGCAACGCCATCGGCGGCGCGGTCAGTTACTACACGCTGGACGCCGACGACATCATCAAACCGGGCAAGGACGTCGGCGCGCGTCTGAAAAGCGGTTACAGCTCCGCCGATGACAGCTGGCTGAAGTCCGCCACCGTCGCCGGCCGCAGCGGTCAGTTCGACGGCTTGCTGCATTACAGCCAGCGCGACGGACACGAAACCGAGTCCTTCGGCGGCAACAACGGCACCGGCCTTGCGCGCACCGCCGCCAACCCGGAAGACGTGCGCGCAACCAACGTCCTGGCCAAGCTCGGCTGGAACTACAACGACGATTCGCGCCTGGGCCTGACTTACGAAAAGTACAAGGACGATCGCGACACCGATCAGAAAAGTGCCTACGGCGGCCCGTACTTCAACGGCGCGCCGACCATTCCGAGCAGCGTCCTGCCCGGCGGCATGTACCAGTGGCGCACCGGCAACGACACCATCACCCGCGAGCGTTTCGGTATCGAACACTCGTTCGCCCTCGACAGCCTGCTGGTCGATAACGTCAAGTGGAGCCTCAATCACCAGATCGCCAAGACCGACCAGAGCACCGAGGAGTTGTACTACCCGATCACTCGTAAAGTGCTGCGTACCCGAGACACGATCTACGAAGAAAAACAGTGGGTGTTCGACGCGCAACTGGACAAGGCTTTCGCCATCGGTGACACCGATCACCTGCTGACTTACGGCACCACGATCAAACAGCAGAAAGTCACCGGTTCACGCAGCGGCGACGGCACCTGCGTGGCCGTCGGTCGCGGCTGCACGGCGATTGGCGCGACCAGTGCGGCGGACGTGCTGGCCAAGGCCTCTGATTTCCCCGATCCGACCATCAACACCTACAGCCTGTTCGCCCAGGATCAGATCAGCTGGAACGACTGGACCTTCCTGCCGGGCCTGCGCTACGACTACACCCAGCTCAAGCCGCAGATCACCGAGGAATTCCTCAACACCGTGAATGCTGACGGCCAGGGCACGGTCAGCGACAAGAACAAGACCTGGCACAAAGTCTCGCCAAAATTCGGCCTGACCTATGCACTGACGGACAACTACACCTGGTACGGCCAGTACGCCGAAGGCTTCCGCACGCCCACGGCAAAATCGCTGTACGGGCGTTTCGAGAACAACACCACCGGCTACACCGTGGCGCCCAACTCCGACCTTGAGCCGGAAAAAAGCAAAGGTTTCGAAACCGGCCTGCGCGGGAATTTCGAGCAGGGCTCGTTCGACGTCGCGGTGTTCTATAACAAGTACCGCGACTTCATCAACGAGGATGCGGTCAAGCCGGGCGACGATCAGTTGACCTTCCAGAGCAACAACATCAAGCGCGCCACCATCAAGGGTGCGGAAGTCAAAGGTCGCTTGAACCTGGATGCGTTCGGCGCGCCGCAAGGCCTGTATACCCAAGGCTCGATCGCCTACGCCTACGGGCGCAACAACGACAGCGGCGAGCCGATCAACAGCGTCAATCCGCTCACCGGCGTGTTCGGTCTCGGTTACGACCAGGACAACTATGGCGGCCTGCTGAGCTGGACCGTGGTGAAGAAAAAGGACCGCGTCGACGACAGCAATTTCAAATCGCCGGACGGCGTCAGCAGCCAGTTCAAGACCCCGGGCTTCGGCATTCTCGATCTGGCCGGCTATTACAAGGTGACCGACGACGTCACCGTCAGCGGCGGCGTCTACAACCTGACCGACAAGAAATACTGGCTATGGGATGACGTGCGCGGTTACGACAGCGTCGGCGAAGCCTCGGTGACGCAACCGGCCAACCTCGATCGCCTGACCCAACCGGGACGCAACTTCGCGATCAACCTGATCTGGGACATCTGATCCGCCCGGCCTCACTGCGCGTGTTCGCGCCGCGCAGTGAGGTTTTTTTACTGTCCGCCGCCCGCCCGTACGTCTTGTTATCAAGCGCCTCATTTATCAAGGACACCCCATGACTGCCCCGGAAAAATCCCTGCGTTCGCAACGCTTGAACCAGATCACCCACGAGCCGCACAGCAAACTCGATGCGCTGGTCAAAGCCCACGCGCCGTTCGAAACCCGCGCCAGCTTCGCCCGTTTCGTCGTCGCGCAATACCTGTTCCAGGCGGAACTGGTCGAGCTGTACAACGATGCCGAACTGACCGCGATCGTCCCGGATCTGCCGGCCCGTTGCCGCGCTGAAGCGGCCAGGGCTGACCTCGCCGACCTCGACACCGATGTCCCGCCCCCGGTTGCCGGCACGCTGAAAAACCCGAGCAAGGCGCGGGCGCTGGGCTGGATCTTTGTTTCCGAGGGTTCCAAGCTCGGCGCGGCGTTCCTGATCAAGCGTGCCGTGGCACTGGAGCTGAGCGAAACCTTCGGTGCCCGGCATCTGGCAGAACCGCAAGGTGGCCGCGCCGAGGGCTGGAAAAGCTTTGTGCGCACCCTCGATGCGTTGCCGTTCACGGCAGAGGAAGAGGCGGAAGTTGAGCAAGGTGCACTGGATGCGTTCAACCGCTTTACCGTGCTGCTGGAACGGGCTTATGCCATAGAAGCCGAAGTGGCCTGAAGCAACTCTTATCCCTTGTGGGAGCGAGCCTGCTCGCGAAGACGGCAGCACATTCAACATCAATGTGCCTGATCAACCGCTTTCGCGAGCAGGCTCGCTCCCACAGGGCTCACCACAAATCTGTAAGATCCCCGTTCCGCTTCAGAAGCCACCGCTGAGCCATGCCCACACCCGCCCCATCAAAACTCGCCCGTCTGCTGTTCGGCCTGCTGGCCTATGTCAGCCTCGGCATTGGCCTGATCGCCATCGTCGTGCCCGGTCTGCCGACCACCGAGTTCATCCTCCTCGCCGCGTGGGCCGCGACCCGCAGTTCGCCGCGCTTGAGTGCGTGGCTGGAAAATCATCGCCTGTTCGGGCCGATCCTCAGTAACTGGCGCAACGGCAGGATCATCGCGCGCAAGGCCAAGCTCAGTGCCACCGTCAGCATGCTGCTGTGTGCGACGTTGATGCTGGTGATGCTCGATCACGGCTGGCCGATCTATCTGGCGATTGCCGGCATGACCATGGGCAACCTGTGGATCTGGTCGCGCCCGGAGACGCCCGTCGCGGTAGTGAAACATCCCTGTAATTAAAGCCTTTTCAGCACTTTCCCCTGCGCAAACGTTTAGCAGCGACCGTCCGTCGGCAAGCGCCTCATGCCGTTTCGCTTAACGCCGATGAGGATTGAATGGCGCTGAATGGATTTGGCAAACCGAGCTCCCGGCCCAGCCACCTGTTTATTCCATTCGCGAGATCGCCCCATGTTCGACTCTCTTTCCATTCGCCTGAAAATCGTCCTGCTCTCCGGCCTGTGCCTGCTCGGAGTGGTGGCACTGATTGTCAGCATGAACATCTACCAGACCAACCAGAACGACGCGCTGGTCAGTCAATCCAGCAACCAGTTGCTCACCGCCAGCGTGCAGAACCTGTTGCAGGCCAAGGCCGCCGAGCAAGCGGTGCGGGTGCAGAAAACCTTTGGTGAAAGCCTGCTGGTGGTCACCGCCCTCGCCGATCAGATCAAGGATCTGCGGACGATGGCGGCCAAGCGTTCACTCGAAGCCGGCGCCGTTCGGGAAGAGCTGAACCAAAGTCTGAAAACCGCTTTCGAGCGCAACGATAAAGTCTTGGGCATTTGGCTGGCCTTCGAACCCAATGGCCTCGACGGCAAGGACAGCGAATTCGCCAACGATGCCGCGCGGCAATCCAACGAAGCCGGGCGCTTCGCCTCGTACTGGAGCCGTGCCGCCGGCGCCGCACTGAATACGATCATGGTCGAAGATGACCTGACCAAGACCACCCTCAGCGTCAGCGGCACGCCGTACAACAGTTGGTACACCTGCCCTCGCGACAACAAGCGCACCTGCCTGCTCGACCCGTATGCCGACACCGTCGGTGGCAAGGAAATGCTCATGACCACCATTTCCGTGCCGCTGCTGGTCGACGGCAAAGCGATCGGCGTGGTCGGTGTCGACATCGCGCTCGACGCCCTGCAAGCCGCCGCCGTCGACTCGCAGCGCAGCCTGTTCAACAACGCCGGGCACATGCTGATCGTCTCCGGCAGCGGCGTGCTGGCGGCCGACAGTGCCGACGCGACGCGAGTGGGCAAAAAAATCAGCGACACCCTCGGCGCTGACGGCAAGGATGTATTGCAACTGGTCGGCAGCGGCACGGCAAAAATTCTCCAACAGGGCGAGCTGATTCGCGCGGTTTACCCGGTCGACCCGATCGGCAATTCGCGCGCCTGGGGCGTGGTCATCGACCTGCCGGAGCACGTGCTGCTGGCCGACTCGGTGAAGCTGCAAGCGGTACTGGATGATGCGCAACAAACCGGCGTGATCACTGCGCTGCTGGTAGCGGGCGTGGCCGGTCTGGTCGGCCTGCTGCTGATCTGGCTCACCGCCTCCGGCGTCACCCGTCCGATCAACAGCGTCGCCGAGATGCTGAAGAACATCGCCAGCGGCGAAGGCGATCTGACCCAGCGCCTGAACTACAGCAAGAAAGACGAACTGGGCGAACTGGTGAACTGGTTCAACCGCTTCCTCGACAAGCTTCAGCCGACCATCGCGCAGATCAAACAAAGCATCACCGAAGCTCGCGGTACGGCCGATCAATCGTCGGAAATCGCCCGCCAGACCAGCGAAGGCATGCAGGTGCAGTTCCGCGAAATCGATCAGGTCGCCACCGCGTCCAACGAAATGAGCGCCACTGCCCACGACGTCGCCAACAGTGCCTCGAACGCCGCCAACGCCGCCAAGGGCGCCGATCAGTCGGCGAAGGACGGCATGGCGATCATCGAGCGCAGCACCCGCGACATCAATCAACTGGCCGATGAAGTCAGCAAAGCGGTGACCGAAGTCGAAGCGCTGGCGGTCAACAGCGAGCAGATCGGCTCGGTGCTGGAAGTGATTCGCAGCATCGCCGAACAGACCAACCTGCTGGCTCTCAACGCCGCCATCGAAGCCGCCCGCGCCGGCGAAAGCGGTCGCGGTTTTGCCGTGGTCGCCGACGAGGTGCGCAACCTCGCCAAGCGCACGCAGGATTCGGTGGAAGAAATCCGCATCGTCATCGAGCGCATTCAGACCGGCACCCGTGGCGTGGTCGCGACCATGCACTCGAGCCAGACCCAGGCGCACAACAACGCCGGGCAGATTCGTCAGGCCGTTGATGCGCTGGGCAAGATCAGCGACGCGGTGACGGTGATCAGCGACATGAACCTGCAGATCGCCAGTGCCGCCGAAGAACAAAGCGCAGTGGCCGAAGAGGTCAACCGCAACGTCTCGGCGATCCGCACCGTGACCGAAACCCTGACCGAACAGGCCACCGAATCGGCAGCGATCAGCAGCCAGCTCAACAGCCTGGCGAGCCAGCAGATGAAATTGATGGATCAGTTTCGCGTGTAACAATCCAGCATCGATCGTTCCCACGCTCCGCGTGGGAATGCATCAAGGGACGCTCCGCGTTCCAGCTTTCGATTGGGACGCAGAGCGTCCCGGGCGGCATTCCCACGCGGAGCGTGGGAACGATCTTCAATCCAGCCCGGTTATGTTTTGCACTATCATCGCCCTCTCGTTCCGGAGGGCCTTCGATGACTGATCTGCTCACGTCCATCCAAACCGCACTCGGCCTGCCCCACACGCCGATCCCCTTCACCGGTGACGGCGCCCTGCCCTCGGCGTTCGCCGTGACCGAGCTGGCCTGCGCCAGCATCGCCGCTGCCGGGCAAGCGCTCAGCGAATTGCTTCACCAGCAAGCCGGGCACTTGCCTGCGGTTGCAGTCGACCGCCGTCTGGCCTCGTTGTGGTTCTCCACCTCGCTGCGCCCGATCGGCTGGCAGGTGCCGCCGCTGTGGGATCCCGTCGCCGGCGACTATGCGACCCGGGACGGCTGGATCCGTCTGCACACCAACGCCCCGCACCACCGCGCCGCCGCTGAACGCGTGCTCGGCGCCTGCGCCGATCGTGCCGCAATGGCGGCGAAAGTCGCACAGTGGGCGAGCGCGGAGCTTGAGCAGGCGGTGGTCGACGCCAAGGGCTGCGCCGCCGAGATGCGCAGTTGGGCGCAGTGGCAGCAGCATCCGCAAGGGCTGGCGGTGAATGCCGAAGCGCTGGTGCAATTCATCGAGCAGACGGACGAGAACCGCAGCCCATGGCAAGGTTCGATCGTACGACCGCTGGCCGGGATCAAGGTGCTCGACCTGACCCGCGTCCTCGCCGGTCCCACCGCCAGCCGCTTCCTCGCTGGACTGGGCGCCAACGTGCTGCGCATCGATCCACCGAGCTGGAACGAACCCGGTGTGGTCCCGGAAATGACCGTGGGCAAACGCTGTGCGCGGCTGGATCTGCAGGCTCCTGCGGATCGCGCAGTGTTCGAAGGTTTATTGCAAGACGCCGACATTCTCCTGCACGGCTACCGCGCCGATGCGCTGGAACATCTCGGGTTTGGTATTGAACGTCGAAGGCAACTGGCACCGGGGCTGATCGACGTCTGCCTCAACGCCTACGGCTGGAGCGGCCCCTGGCAGAACCGCCGGGGCTTCGACAGCCTGGTGCAGATGAGCAGCGGCATCGCCGAGGCCGGACAGCATTGGAAGCACAGCGATAAACCGACGCCGCTGCCGGTGCAGGCGCTGGATCATGCGACCGGGTATCTGATGGCGGCGAGTGCGCTCAGGTTGCTGACTGAACGACTGGCCAACGGTCGCGGGGGCTCGGCGCGGTTGTCGCTGGCACGGACGGCGAAGCTGTTGCTCGAGCATGGGCCGGGGACGCATGACCCGCTGCGGGCCGAAGAAGCGCTGGATCAGGATCCGGCGATTGAACACACCGCGTGGGGGCCGGCGCGGAGATTGCGCGTACCGGTGCAGGTCAGCGGGACGGTGGTGCGGTGGGATTGGCCGGCCGTCGAATTGGGGTCACATCGGGCGCAGTGGTGATTTTGAGGCCGCCTTCGCGAGCAGGCTCGCTCCCACATGGATTCGGTACTTCTGTGTGCGAGCCTGCTCGCGAAGGGGCCTGACCTGCCAAAGCAAATCCGCCTACAAACTCAACACTCCGCTATACAACCCATAAGCCGCCAGCCCCGCCCCGATCACCACGCAGGCAAAAATCCCTTTCTCCACCGTGGTGAAAACCGGCTGGCCCTGTTCACGCTTGGCCTTGGCAAACAGAATCACCCCCGGCGCATACAGCAGCGCCGACAGCAGCAGATATTTCACCCCACCGGCGTACAACAGCCACACCGCGTAAACCAGGGCGATGCCGCCAATCAGCAGATCCTTGGTGCGCTCGGCCGACGCGTGTTCGTAGGTTTCGCCGCGCCCGCTGAGCAGTACCGCGTAGGCCGCTGACCACAGGTACGGCACCAGAATCATCGACGAGGCCAGGTAAATCAGACTGGTGTAAGTGCCCGCCGAAAAAAGCGTGATCAGCAGGAAAATCTGGATCATCACATTGGTCAGCCACAGCGCATTGACCGGCACGTGGT
>NZ_JAFGYL010000024.1:0-65105 GCF_017491835.1 Pseudomonas sp. 67(2021) | reverse complement strand
GAGAATCAGGCGACTGATCGGGCGTATCGCATCGGGCAGAACAATCCGGTGTTCGTCTACAAGTTGATTGCCAAAGGCACCGTCGAAGAGAAGATCCAGGCGTTGCAGCAGGAGAAAGCGGCGCTGGCCGGGGCGGTACTGGAGGGTGGCACGACGGGCGGATTCAAACTGGAACAGAGTGATATCGAGGCGCTGTTTGCGCCGTTGCCGGTTTCGAAGGGTTGAGCCCTGAGTGACTGCGCAATATCCGATGACCCCATCGCTGGCAAGCCAGCTCCCACAGATATCGAGTTGAATCACAATCTTTGGTACAGCTCATAACCATGTGGGAGCTGGCTTGCCAGCGAAAGCTATCTAACCAGCGACGCCGCTTTAACGCTTATCGATCTTGTCTGGCAACGGCGCAAACAGCGCTTCAATATCATCGCTCTGCAACTTCCAGTCCCCGGCCTTGCGCCCATCGAGCACGCCCGCTGCCAGGTCTGACTTTTCCTTCTGCAGGTGCTGAATCTTCTCTTCCACTGTGCCCCGGGCAATCATCTTGTAGACGAACACCGGTTTCTCCTGGCCGATTCGATAGGCCCGGTCAGTCGCCTGATTCTCGGTTGCCGGGTTCCACCACGGGTCGTAGTGAATCACCGTATCGGCTTCGGTGAGGTTCAAACCGACACCGCCAGCCTTCAGGCTGATCAGGAAGATCTGGCGCGTGCCGCTCTGGAATTCCTTCACCGGTGTGCGCCGGTCACGGGTCTGGCCAGTGAGAAGGGCGTAAGCGATCTTGCGTTTTTTCAATTCCTCTTCGATCAATGTCAGCATCGAAGTGAATTGCGAGAACAGCAGGATTCGCCGGCCTTCTTCGAACAGTTCCTCAAGCATTTCCATCAGGCTGTCGAGCTTGCCCGAAGTGCTGCCGCGTGCGGGCAGGGTGGCGTCGTTGACCAGGCGCAGATCGCAGCAGACCTGGCGCAGCTTGAGCAATGCTTCGAGAATGATGATCTGACTGCGTGCCACGCCTTTGCGAGTGATCTCGTCACGGACCTTCTTGTCCATCGCCAGGCGCATGGTTTCGTACACGTCGCGCTGCGCTTCGTTGAGTTCGACCCAATGAATGATTTCGGTTTTCGGCGGCAGCTCCGTGGCGACCTGCTCTTTGGTACGGCGCAGCAGAAACGGTTTTATCCGACCGTTGAGGTGCTGCAGTCTGACTTCACTGCCGCGCTTTTCGATCGGCACGCGGTAATCGGCATTGAAACTTTTCACGTCGCCGAGCCAGCCCGGCAGCAAGAAATGGAACAGCGACCACAGCTCGCCCAAGTGGTTTTCCAGCGGCGTGCCGCTGAGGCACAGGCGCTGGCGTGCATTCAGCTCGCGGGCGGCCTGGGCGGCTTTGCTGTTGGGGTTCTTGATGTATTGCGCTTCGTCCAGCACCAGAACGTGCAGCGGCTGTTTGGCCAGGCGCTCAAGGTCCTTGGGCAACAGGGCGTAAGTGGTGAGGATCAGGTCGAAGTCGGCCAGATTGTCGAAGTGTTTCTTGCGCGTGGCGCCATACAGGGCGAGCACTTTCAGCTGCGGAGTGAAGTGCGCCGCCTCATCGAGCCAGTTCGGAATCAGGCTGGTCGGCATCACCACCATGCACGGACGATCGAGGCGTCCGGCGTTCTTCTCGCTGAGAATATGCGCCAGGGTCTGTAGGGTTTTGCCCAGGCCCATGTCGTCCGCGAGAATGCCGCCGACCTCCAGTTGCCGCAGCGATTGCATCCAGCTCAAGCCTTCAAGCTGATACGGGCGCAGCGTCGCGTTCAAGCCTTGCGGCGCTTCGGCGCTGAAATCGCGGATGTCGCGCAGGCGCTGGGCGAAGGTGCGCATCTGCTCGCCGCCTTCCCACAACAGCGGCAGGCCTTCCAGCGAATTGAGCCGGGTGGCGTCAGCCTTGCTCAGGCGCAGGGTGGTTTCGCCCGGCTCCTGCAAATAGAACTCGCCCAGCGTCATCAATACCGGCTTCAAGCGACCGAGCGGCAGCGCCACTTGCAACGGCCCATGCTCGCTGGTGCGTTGCGGAATGTTGACCAGAATCAGCTCGTCATCGCGACGGCGGGCGAGGCGTTCCGGGTTGAGGATCTCGGTGTGCGAGCGCATCAGATTCAGCAGAATCGGCAGCAGGCTCAGGCGCTCGCCGTTGACGATGATGCCCAGTTCCAGATCGAACCAGTCGCGCTCCGGCGCCTGTTCGACGGTGGCGTACCAGTCGTCGACGGCGGTCAGGTCGAAACCGAATTCCTCATCGATCTGCAACTCCCAGCCCTGGCTGCGCAACTTCGGCAAGTCATTGAGCGTGAAGGTCAGCCAGGCGCTGTCGTTGACCATCTCGTAGAGTTCGCCGGCGCTTTCCGGCAGGGCTTTGCTCTGCCTTGTGGCGATGCGGAAACCGAGGATGCGTAACTGTTCGCGGTAGGACTGTTCGACGTCCGGGTGGCGTTTTATCCGCAGGGTCTGGGCTTCCTGACGGATCAGGATATCGCTGTGTTTTTGCCCGCTGACGTATTCGTCCAAATAGCTGAACGACAGCGCCGCGCGGTGCTGAATGTAGCGCTGCATCTTGCCGTTGCGCGGCTCGAAGGCGCTGAACTCGACGCTCGCCAGCCACAGGCGCGGCACCGGCTGCACGTTGTCCACCAGCACTTGCGGTGGCGCTTTCGGGCTGCGGTTTTCCAGCACGGCCTGGAGCTTCTCCAGCAGCTCGGCATCTTTCGCGGCGGCGGGGTAGTCGAGGGTTTCCTGGATTTTCAGCAGCACCGCCGCGCAGTGTTTGCAGTTGCTGCGCACCGGACAGGTGCAGGTGGCGTCGACCAGCAACAGCGTCGCTTTGGCTGACTCGCGCAGATGGATGGTCTGCCGGTAGACACTGCCGCCAGAACCTTCGCAACTGGCGGTGATGGTCGCATCGCCGACCTGAGCGATGCGCACGCGATTCTCCAAAGCGTAGCGGCGGCCGCGCTCCAGACTCTGTTCTTTGAATCGGCTGACCCACGACGGGGCCAGCGGTTTGCTCAGGGGCGGCGGCATAAGGACTTCGATCAGTCCGGCACGACTTCAGGCGCTTCGCGAGGCGCTGGCGCGGTCAGGGAAGTGATCTTGATCAGCAGGGCCAGGTGGCCGTTGTCGAGGTAATTGAGCTGGCCGTTCTTGGTGTGGCTGTCCTGACGCAGGCGCTCACTGGCAGTGACCAGGCCATTGGCGTCGATCTGATTGACCCAGAAATCGGCGGTCACGTCGGTGAAGCGGCCGAGTTTCATTTCCAGCGTGCCCTCGATCGGGAACTGGCCGAACTGCTCCTGACCTTCGCTCACTGCGACTTTCGCCGGCGCTTCGCCGAGGCTCTGCTGCCAGGCTTTGTGCATCAGCACGGTGTACTCGCCGCTGGCGGTGAGTTTGCTCACCACATCATTCAGCGCTGGGGTGCGCTGGCTGTCGCTGCCCAGACGCTGGGCGCCTGCGGCCCAGTCTTCCGGGGCGGCGCGGCTGACGATGGCCGGGACGGCATTCTGGCGCACCAGGATCATTTCGACCTGATACGTGTCATCGGCAAACGCCGTCGGTGCTGCAAGTGCAAGCAACAAAGTCAGAGAGCGGAACAGGCGCATCGGGCGTCCTTCAAGCGGATTTCGGGATGAGACGCTCAAACAGCGCCTCGACAGTATTGAAACGTTCTTCCGGGCGCTCCATCGGCACCTGGAATTTAAACATCGTCGCGCCTTCGAACTTGTAGCGCTTGGGCTGCGTCTGGATCAGCTTGATCAGGGTCATCGGGTCAACCGGCGTCTGCGCTTCGAACTCGATGCGCCCGCCTTGCGGCCCGCCGTCGACTTTCTTGATGCCAAGCTTTTCCGCCTGCAATTTCAAAGCGGTGATCCGCACCAGGTTCTTGGTCGGCTCCGGCAACAGGCCGAAGCGGTCGATCATCTCCACCTGCAGATCCTTGAGGCCTTCCTCGTCGGTGGCCGAGGCGATGCGTTTATACAGAATCAACCGCGCATGCACATCCGGCAGATAATCTTCCGGAATCAGCGCCGGCACCCGCAGATTGACTTCCGGGCCGCCGCCCAGCGGTTGATCGAGGTTCGGCTGCTCGCCCTTGCGGATCGACTTCACTGCGCGCTCGAGCATTTCCATGTACAGGGTGAAACCGACGGCCTGAATCTGCCCGCTCTGACCATCGCCCAGCAGTTCGCCGGCGCCACGGATTTCCAGGTCGTTGGTGGCCAGCACGAAACCGGCGCCGAGGTCCTGGGTATTGGCGATCGCTTCCAGACGCTTTTCCGCGTCGGAAGTGATCTGCTGGCGCGGCGGTGTCAGCAGGTAGGCGTAAGCCTGGTGGTGACTGCGGCCGACACGACCACGCAACTGGTGCAGCTGGGCCAGACCGAACTTGTCGGCGCGTTCGATGATGATGGTGTTGGCGCTCGGCACGTCGATGCCGGTCTCGATGATGGTCGAGGCGATCAGCACGTTGAAGCGCTTGTGGTAGAAGTCGCTCATCACCTGTTCGAGTTCACGTTCGCGCATCTGCCCGTGGCCGATACCGATGCGCGCTTCCGGCACCAGTTCGGCGAGGTCGGCGGCACATTTTTCGATGGTCTTCACATCGTTGTGCAGATAGTAAACCTGACCGCCACGCAGCAGTTCACGCAGCAGGGCCTCTTTGACCGTGCTCTTGTTCTGTTCCATGACGAAGGTGCGCACCGACAGGCGTCGCGCTGGCGGCGTGGCGATGATCGACAGATCGCGCATGCCCGACACCGCCATGTTCAGCGTGCGCGGAATCGGCGTCGCAGTCAGGGTGAGGATGTCGACTTCGCTGCGCAGGGCCTTGAGCTGTTCTTTCTGGCGTACGCCAAAACGGTGTTCTTCGTCGATGATCACCAGCCCGAGGTTTTTGATCTTCACATCGTCGGACAGCAGCTTGTGCGTGCCGATGACGATGTCGATCTTGCCTTCCGCCAGATCGGCGATCGCCGCGTTGACTTCCTTGGCCGACTTGAAACGGCTCATCACTTCCACGGTCACCGGCCAGTCGGCGAAGCGGTCGCGGAAACTGTTGTAGTGCTGCTGGGCGAGCAGGGTGGTCGGCACCAGAATCGCCACCTGACGACCGCCGTGCACGGCGATGAACGCGGCGCGCATGGCCACTTCGGTCTTGCCGAAGCCAACGTCGCCGCAGACCAGCCGGTCCATCGGTTTCGGCGCGAGCATGTCTTCGCGTACCGCCTCGATGGTCGCTTGCTGATCGGGTGTTTCTTCGAACGGGAAACCGGCGCTGAAGGTGGCGTAATCGGCCTTCGGGTCGGCGAAGGCGTAACCTTCACGGGCGGCACGACGGGCGTAAATGTCGAGCAATTCGGCGGCGACGTCACGCACCTGCTCGGCGGCCTTGCGCTTGGCTTTCTGCCAGGTTTCCGAGCCGAGGCGATGCAACGGCGCCAGCGAATCGTCGCTGCCGGTGTAGCGCGCGATCAGGTGCAGGTTGGCCACCGGCACGTAAAGCTTGGCGTTCTCGGCGTATTCGAGGGTGAGGAATTCGGCGGCCTGATTGTCGATTTCCAGAATCGTCAGGCCCAGGTAGCGCCCGACGCCGTGGTCAATATGCACCACCGGTGCGCCTTCGCGCAGTTCGGTGAGGTTCTTGATTACCGCATCGTTGCTGACGTCGCTGCGCTTCTCGCGGCGACGACGTTGCATGACCCGTTGGCCGAACAGCGGACTTTCCGCTACCAGCGCCAGCGCCGGGTCGTCGAGCAGTAGACCTTCGTCGAGCGGGGCGATGGTGATCGCCAGACGATCCTTGCTGGCAACGAAGTCTGGCCAGCTGTCGACGGTTTTCGGCCGCAACTTCAGGCGTTCCAACAGTTCCAGCAGGACTTCACGACGACCCGCCGATTCGGCGGTGAACAGCACGCGACCGGGGAATTCTTCGAGGAAGCCGGCCAGCGCCGCCAGCGGTTGCGTGGCCTTGGCTTCGATGGCCAGGTCCGGCAGCGCATGGGCCGGGAAGCGCTCACGGCCGACGCCGCTTTCAACGTCCTGTTGACTGGCAACGACGCGTGGCCAGTTCTTCAGGCGCGCGAAGCAGTCTTCCACCGGCAGGAACAGTTCGGCCGGTGGCAATAATGGACGCGAAGGATCGACACGGCGTTCTTCGTAACGATTGCGCACGTCGTTCCAGAAGTTTTCCGCCGCTTGCTCGATGCCCGGCAGCGAAAACACTTGTGTGTCCTGAGGCAGGTAATCGAACAGCGTCGAAGTTTCGTCGAAGAACAGCGGCAGGTAGTACTCGATGCCGGCCGGGGTGATGCCGCTGCTCAAATCCTGAAAGATCGGGCAGCGACGGAAGTCGACGTCAAAGCGCTCACGGAAACGCGCCTTGAAGCGGGTGACTGCGTCTTTCTGCAATGGAAACTCGCGGGCCGGCAGCAGCTTGACCGACTCGACCTTGTCGATCGAACGCTGGGTTTCCGGATCGAAGGTGCGCAGGGTTTCGATTTCGTCGTCGAACAGGTCGATGCGATACGGTAGTTTGCTGCCCATGGGGAACAGGTCGATCAGCGCGCCGCGTACGGTGAACTCGCCGTGCTCGTACACCGTGTCGACATAGCGATAGCCGCTGGCTTCGAGCCGCGCGCGCATCTGTTCGACGTCGAGCTTCTGGCCGATGTCCAGCACCAGGCTGCTGCCGAGGAGGAATTTGGTCGGCGCCAAGCGATGCAAAGCGGTGGTGATCGGAACCACCAGCACGCCGTGGGCCAGTTCCGGCAGGCGATACAGGCTGGCGATGCGCTGGGAGATGATGTCCTGGTGCGGCGAGAACAGGTCGTAGGGCAGGGTTTCCCAGTCGGGGAAATGCAGTACGGGCAAATCCGGGGCGAAGAAACTCAGCTCCTGTTCCAGCCGTTCGGCGCTTTGGCTGTCGGCGGTCAGCAGCAGGGTAAAGCGCTTGGCAGCGCTGGCAGCCTCGGCAATCGCCAGGCTGAGGGCGGCACCGGGCAGATTGCCCCAGTGCTGTTTACCTGCTTCGGCAGGGAGTAGCGGTAGACGCAGAACAGGCACGGAAGGTTGAGCTCCAGGCGTTGCGACAAAGTCGGTAATTGTAGCGGCCTCCGGTGCCGCCTGTCAGTTGTAGACTGCGTCTATCTTCACGGTTTGGACGAAATGTAGTGGTAACCATAAAAACGAGCACTTTTTTCATGGTTATGTAGTGCCGAAACCGGGTGGTGTTACGGAGGGTTACAGACATCGTATAACAGTCGTCGAAAAATTGACTGCGCTGAAAGCCCCGGTTTTACTGGGCTGGAGAAAGGCGTAAATTTTTTGAACGGGAATTTGTTACCGATTGCGCGACAAGCGCGCATTGCTGAAAGGGCTTGTCGGCGGCATAATGTAGCCCCTTTTTTCTGCCCCTACATGTGGAAGGTTACCGTGACTCAGAAGCCCGACCAGTGTCTTGGTGAATGGATCGACCGTGAAGCACTCGCAGAAGCGATGATCCCGCTTATCGGTCAGCTCTACCGCAATAACAACGTGGTTAGCTCGATCTATGGCCGCAGCCTGATCAACCAGTCTGTCATCGCGATTCTCAAAGCTCACCGCTTTGCTCGCCACCGTTCTTCGGACGACAGCGAACTCTCCGTCCACGAAACATTCCCACTGCTCAAGGCCATGAGCGAGCTCAAGCTCGGCGCGGCGTCGGTGGATCTGGGCAAGCTGGCGTTCAAATTCCGTAACGAAGGCAACGGCCGCAGCGCCGAGCAGTTCGTGCGTGAAGAGATGGCTGACGTGGTTGGCCAACAGAACGCCTCGGCCCGCAAAGGCACCGACGTTGTTCTTTACGGCTTCGGTCGTATCGGCCGTCTGCTGGCGCGCATCCTGATCGAGAAAACCGGTGGTGGCGACGGCCTGCGTCTGCGCGCCATCGTCGTGCGCAAAGGCGCCGAGAACGACCTGACCAAGCGCGCCAGCCTGCTGCGTCGCGATTCGGTGCACGGTTCGTTCAACGGCACCATTACCATCGACGAAGAAAACAACACCATCACCGCCAACGGTAACCTGATCCAGGTGATCTACGCGAAGAACCCGACCGAGGTGGATTACACCCAGTACGGCATCAAAGACGCGCTGCTGGTGGACAACACCGGTGTATGGCGTGACGCCGACGGCCTGGGTCAGCACCTGGCGTGCCCGGGCATCGATCGCGTTGTTCTGACCGCGCCTGGCAAGGGCAAGCTGAAGAACATCGTTCACGGCATCAACCACGGTGAAATCACCGCTGACGACAAGATCGTCTCGGCTGCTTCCTGCACCACCAACGCCATCGTGCCGGTGCTCAAAGCGGTCAACGACAAGTTCGGCATCATCAACGGTCACGTCGAAACCGTTCACTCGTACACCAACGACCAGAACCTGATCGACAACTTCCACAAGGGCGATCGCCGTGGCCGCAGCGCCGCGCTGAACATGGTAATCACCGAGACCGGTGCCGCCACCGCTGCTGCCAAGGCTCTGCCTGAGCTGGCCGGCAAGCTGACCGGTAACGCGATCCGCGTTCCGACGCCGAACGTGTCGATGGCCATTCTCAACCTCAACCTTGAGAAAGCCGCCACCCGTGAAGAGATGAACGAGTACCTGCGCTACATGGCGCTGCACTCCGAGCTGCACAAGCAGATCGACTTCGTCAATTCGCAGGAAGTGGTGTCGACCGACTTCGTTGGCTCGCGTCACGCTGGTGTGGTCGACGCTGAAGCGACCATCGTGCAGGACAACCGCGTCGTTCTGTACGTTTGGTACGACAACGAGTTCGGCTACAGCTGCCAGGTAGTTCGCGTAATGGAAGACATGGCTGATGTGAATCCGCCAGCGTTCCCGCGCTAAGCCTCAGGCTTGAATGAAAACGCCCCGGCATTTTGTCGGGGCGTTTTTGTTTGTGGAGTGATCGTTCCCACGCTCTGCGTGGGAACGATCGCGCTGGCGGGTGCGATCTAACTGGCGCCGCCAACCACAGCAGCCTGCGCCGTGCGCAACTCATGCCGATTGCCACGGAACAACACCAGTGTCGCAATCAAGCCCAACACCGCCGCGCCACTGAGCCAGATCCCCGGTGCTGCCTTGTTGTCCAGCACATGAATCAGATAGGTGCACGCCGCCGGAGTAAACCCGCCGAACGTCGCCGTTGCCAGGCTGTAGGCCAAGGAAAACCCGGTCGTGCGCACTTCCACCGGCATGATCTCGGTCAGTGCCACCACCATCGCGCCGTTGTACGAGCCATAAAGAAACGACAGCCACAGTTCGACAATCAGCAAATGGCTGAAGCTCGGGTTCGCCACCAGCCACGACAATGCCGGATACGCCGTGAGGATCGCCAGAATCGTCGCCGCCAACAGTAGGGGTTTTCTCCCGATCTTGTCGGATACCGCGCCCATCACCGGTAGCCAGAAGAAGTTCGACAAGCCGATGCACACCGTCACCAGCAAGGCGTCGAGGTCCGACAGATGCAGCTCAGCCTTGCCAAACGTAGGCGTGTACGCAGTGATCAGGTAGAACGACACCGTGGTCATCACCACCAGCGCCATGCCGGCAATGACGATGCCGAAGTTCTGGCCGATCGAGCGGACGATTTCGCCGAGGGTAGGGCGGTGGGTTCGCGCTTGGAATTCCGGAGTTTCTTCCAGCGAGCGACGGATGAAGAAAATCACCGGCACGATCATGCAGCCAATCAGAAACGGCACGCGCCAGCCCCATTCGCCCATTTGCTCCGGACTCAGCCAGTGATTCAGAGCAACGCCGAGCAAGCCAGCGAACACCACGGCTGCCTGTTGGCTGGCGGACTGCCAACTGACGAAAAAGCCTTTACGCCCCGGCGTAGAAATTTCCGCCAGATACACCGACACACCGCCCAGTTCCACGCCCGCTGAGAAGCCTTGCAGCAGGCGGCCGAACAACACCAGCAGCGGTGCGGCGACGCCGAGCGTCGCGTAGCCGGGCACGCAGGCAATCAACACCGTACCGGCGGCCATCATCGCCAAAGTGATGATCAGCCCTTTGCGCCGTCCGTGACGGTCGATATAGGCCCCGAGGAAAATTGCCCCCAGCGGGCGCATCAGAAAGCCGGCGCCGAAGGTCGCCAGCGACAGCATCAGCGAAGCGAAGGCGCTGTCGGTGGGGAAGAAGGTTTTGGCGATGGCCGTGGCATAGAAGCCGTAGACCATGAAGTCGAACATTTCGAGGAAGTTGCCGCTGACAACGCGAAAGATCGCTTTGCCTTTGCCCGTGGTGGAGGACATGGGAGGTACTCACTGTTCAATTTTGTATAAAGGCGTTGCAGCCATGGGGAAGCGAGCGGGCGCTTGTAGTTCATAATGGCCGCCGTGGTTTTGCGGGGAGATGAAGAATTGTTAACTGGACGCTGGTGGGGGCTTGTGGTGTTGGCGGTGGCAATCGGCGGCTGCGGCACCGGCGATTCCCTGGAACAGGTTGGCGGTTCGACCATGGGCAGCACCTGGTCGGTCAAGTACGTGCGCCACGCCGGGGTCGCCGATCCTGCGCGGGTGCGCGGCGAAGTGCAGGCCATCCTCGGTGAAGTCGATCAACAGCTGTCGACTTACCGAAGTGACTCCGCCATCGAACGTTTCAACGCCTTGCCCGCCGATAGCTGCCAAGCCATGCCGGCAGCGGTGCTCGAATTGGTCCGCATCGGCGAACAGCTTTCAACGCAAAGCGAAGGCTCCTACGACCTGACCGTGGAACCGCTGCTGGACCTCTGGGGATTCGGCCCGCAAGGACGCGAAGAAAAGATCCCTGATGCGGCCGCTGTGGCCGAGGTCATGCAGCGAGTCGGTCATCAGCATCTGCGCATCGACGGCGAGCAGTTGTGCAAGGACGCCGCCGTCGAAGTCGACTTCAACAGTATTGCCGCCGGTTACGCCGTGGATGCCATCGCCGCCAGATTGCAGGGCATGGGCATCGACAATTATCTGGTCGAAGCCACGGGCGAACTCAAAGCCCGGGGCAAGAAGCCGGATGGTTCAGCGTGGCGCATCGCTCTCGAAGAGCCTCGCGATGACCAGCAAGTGGCCGAGCGGATTATCGATGTCGATGGCTACGGCGTGTCCACCTCCGGTGACTACCGCCATTATTTTCTGCAGGACGGTCGGCGTTATTCCCACACCTTCGATGCACGCAGCGGGCGACCGGTCCTACATGATCTGGCGTCAGTCACGGTGATTCATCCTTCAGCGTTGATGGCCGATGGACTATCGACGCTGTTGCTGATTCTCGGGCCGGAAAGGGCGCGGGACTATGCCCAAAAGCATGACATTGCTGCATTCTTTGTCCTGCGTGCCGATACAGGTTTTGTCACCCGCAGCAGTCAGGCATTTACGCAGCTTGTCGGTGAAAAAAACTGACCGAAGACAAGACGAAAGCTGGCGTTGTAGTGCAGGCAAAAGTAGCCTACGACGCGACCAAGGGTTAATGTGCGCGGCGTTGACGCTTCTATAGACTGTGTCCGGGTTCTTCACTGGCCCCCAATTGTTCCTTCGCGCCGCCGTTCGGCGTGATTTAGCCGCCGGTGCTGCTGGCACCGCGGCCTGTTCTGAGGAGTACGCATGGCTGTCTACAACTACGACGTGGTGGTACTGGGTTCCGGCCCGGCGGGAGAAGGCGCGGCAATGAACGCCGCCAAAGCGGGGCGCAAGGTCGCGATGGTCGACAGCCGTCGCCAGGTCGGCGGCAACTGCACCCACCTCGGCACCATCCCGTCCAAGGCACTGCGTCACTCGGTGCGGCAGATCATGCAGTTCAACACCAACCCGATGTTCCGCGCGATCGGCGAGCCACGCTGGTTCTCCTTCCCGGACGTGTTGAAAAGCGCCGAAAAAGTCATTTCCAAACAAGTCGCATCGCGCACCGGCTACTACGCCCGTAACCGCGTCGACGTGTTCTTCGGCACCGGCAGCTTCGCCGACGAGCAAACCATCGAAGTGGTCTGCGGCAACGGTGTGGTCGAAAAACTGGTGGCCAAGCACATCATCATCGCCACCGGTTCGCGTCCGTATCGCCCGGCGGACATCGATTTCCACCACCCGCGTATCTACGATAGCGACACCATCCTCAGCCTCGGCCACACCCCGCGCAAACTGATCGTTTACGGCGCTGGTGTGATCGGTTGCGAATACGCATCGATCTTCAGTGGTCTGGGTGTGCTGGTCGAGCTGGTCGACAACCGTGGGCAGTTGCTGAGCTTCCTCGACTCGGAAATTTCCCAGGCGTTGAGCTACCACTTCAGCAACAACAACATCACCGTGCGTCACAACGAAGAGTACGACCGCGTCGAAGGCGTGGACAACGGTGTGATCCTGCATCTCAAATCCGGCAAGAAGATCAAGGCCGACGCCTTGCTCTGGTGCAACGGCCGTACCGGCAACACCGACACGCTGGGTCTGGAAAACATCGGGGTCAAGGTCAACAGCCGTGGCCAGATCGAAGTTGACCAGAACTACCGCACCTGCGTGGAAAACATCTACGGCGCCGGTGACGTGATCGGCTGGCCAAGCCTGGCCAGTGCCGCCCACGACCAGGGTCGTTCGGCCGCTGGCAGCATCGTCGACAATGGCAGCTGGCGCTTCGTCAATGACGTGCCGACCGGCATCTACACCATTCCGGAGATCAGCTCGATCGGCAAGAACGAGCAGGAGCTGACCCAGGCGAAAGTGCCGTACGAAGTCGGCAAGGCCTTCTTCAAGAGCATGGCTCGGGCGCAGATTGCCGGCGAGCCGCAGGGCATGCTGAAGATCCTCTTCCACCGCGAAACGCTGGAAGTGCTCGGCGTGCACTGCTTCGGTTATCAGGCGTCGGAGATCGTGCACATCGGTCAGGCGATCATGAACCAGCCGGGTGAGCTGAATACGCTGAAGTATTTCGTCAACACCACGTTCAACTACCCGACCATGGCGGAAGCCTATCGGGTAGCGGCGTACGACGGCCTCAACCGGCTTTTTTGACGGGCTCCGGCCGGTGGCCTGAGCCGGCCGGGGAGACCGATTTCAGCAATTCTCAAGGGTGGCAGTGGCCAAACCGGGAAAGTCTGTAATCAGGCTGTCAACGCCGAAGTCGGCGAGTCTGCGCATCAGCGCAGGCTCGTTGACGGTCCACACCGACACATGCAGGCCCTGACGCTGCGCCTTCTGCAGGCGTTCCGGCGTACACAGCGTCCAGTTCAAGGCGAGAATCTCGCAGCCGTAGCTGGCCGCCACCTTCAGCGGATCGAGCCAGGCGTATTCGGCCACCAGGCCACGGGATACGTCGGGTACCAGATCCAGCGCTGCCTTCAAGACTTCCCGCGAACTCGAAGTGATCGTCACCTTGTCGAGCAGGCCGTGGCGCTGAGCCATTTCCCGAATCGCCAGCACGATAGTCGCCGCGCGGGTGCGTGATGCGCTTTTGACTTCCAGCTGCCAGTGCTCGAAATCACATTGCTCGAACAACTCTTCCAGCGTCGGAATCGGGCACGGCTTGATCCAGCCCGGGCCGCCCTTGCGTGCGTCGTAGGTCACCAGTTCGGCGGCGGTGTGCTCGACGACTTTGCCGCGACGGTCGGTGGTGCGCTTGAGGGTCGGGTCATGGATGACCATCAGCTCGCCGTCCTTGGACAGGTGCAGATCCAGTTCGCAGCGGCGCACGCCGTGCTTGAGGCATTCCTGAAAGCTGCTCAGGGTGTTTTCCGGTGCTTCGCCCTTGGCGCCGCGGTGGCCGTAGATGAGGGTCACGGTGCTTCCTTAAGTTAAATGCCAGATTCGTTCTGTTCGCGGGCCAGACGGCGTTCCTGAGCCTGCTTCTGCAAGATGTAGCGCGCGAGCAATTGGCGCTGGGCATCGGTCGGGCGCTCGAACTCGGTGCCGACGTCATAGCCATCGCCCTTGGGATCGCAATGGGTGACCCGGGCACGCAGCAGCAGACCAAGCGCCTGCGGCATCAGTACCAGTTTCACCGACAGGTGTGCGCCGGTGGCAATCGGGGTCGGGTACTGAAAGTCGATCCCGCCCTCGGAGATGATCACCGGCTGCGGCTCGCCGATGTGGCCGAGCACGGTCAGGGCGATCACCTGGCTGAGTAGGTCAATGCGTTTGTTCTGCGATTTGAGGAACGCGGCGATGGCGCGGTCGCGCTCGCTGATCTGCCGCAACAGGTGCTGCGACTCGAATTCGCTCAGGTGCAGTTCGCTGAGCAGGTTGAAGAGTGGGGAAGCATCCTGCAACACTTCCTGGCCTGCGGCTTCGGGAGCGGACAGGGGCCGAATTTCCAGTGCGATCGTGTCCTCGATACGGTAGTATTCGCGGCGATCTTCTTCATCTAATGTCGACATGGCGAACCCATGGTAGCGGCGGTGGTCTGAGTGTAAAGCTGGTTTTCGACCCCCGCCACAAGGACGTTCCTTTTCCCTCCGAACAAGCCCCGACATGTTCAGACCTCTCTTCGTATTTATCGGCACGCGTTATACCCGTGCAAAGCGTCGCAATCATTTTGTGTCATTCATTTCCCTGACTTCGATGATCGGGCTCGCCCTTGGCGTGGTCGTGATGATCGTCGTGCTGTCGGTGATGAACGGCTTCGACCATGAGATGCGCACCCGCGTGCTGGGCATGGTGCCCCACGCTACTCTCGAGACCGGCGAGCCGATCAATGACTGGCAGAGCCTGGCCGACAAGGTCAAGCAGAACCGGCAGGTGACGGCGGTGGCGCCGTTCACCCAGATGCAGGGCCTGCTGACCAACAACGGTCAGGTTTCCAAGGTGTTGCTCAATGCCATTGATCCTGCGCTCGAGCGCAATGTGTCGATCATCGACAACTTCATGAAGCAGGGCAAACTCGACAACCTGACACCGGGCAGCTTCGGCATCGTCATCGGCGACAAGGCGGCGACCAAGCTCGGCGTCGGCATTGGCGACAAGGTTACGTTCGTTGCTCCCGAGGTCAGTGTGACCCCGGCCGGCATGTTCCCGCGCATGAAGCGCTTCACCGTGGTCGGGATTTTCCATGTCGGCGCCGGTGAGCTCGACGGCTACCTCGGCGTGACCAATCTGCAGGATCTGGCGAAAATGCACCGCTGGAAAGCCGATCAGGTGCAGGGCCTGCGTCTGAAGTTCGAAGACCTGTTCCAGGCCCCGCGCGAGGCGTGGAACATTGCCCAGCAGCTCGGCGAAGATCGTTACTACGCCCGCGACTGGACCCGCACCCACGGCAACCTGTATCAAGCGATCCGCATGGAAAAAGCCATGATCGGGCTGCTGTTGCTGCTGATCGTCGCCGTCGCCGCGTTCAACATCATTTCCACGCTGGTGATGGTGGTGAACGACAAGAAGGGCGACATCGCCATTCTGCGCACCCTTGGCGCCACTCCGGGCACGATCATGCGCACGTTCATGGTTCAGGGCACGGTAATCGGCGTGGTCGGCACGGCGATCGGCGCGGTGGTCGGGATCCTTGCGGCACTGAATGTCAGTGCGGCCATTTCGGCGCTTGAAGGGCTGATCGGCCACAAGTTCCTTAATGCTGACGTGTATTTCATTGATTATCTTCCTTCGCAGGTCCAGAGCCAGGACGTCGTCATGGTCTGCGCCGCTGCGTTGGTCCTGAGTTTCCTCGCCACCCTGTATCCCGCCTGGCGTGCCGCGCGCACCCAGCCGGCGGAGGCGTTACGTTATGAGTGAGTCGGGCATGAGTGAACAAGCAATTCTGAGCTGCCGTAACCTGGGCAAGTCCTATGAGGAGGGCCCTGAGTCGGTACAAGTGCTGGCCGGCCTGCAACTGGAGTTGCACCCGGGCGAACGTGTAGCGATCGTGGGCAAATCCGGTTCCGGCAAAAGTACTTTGCTCAACCTGCTCGGTGGGCTCGATACGCCGAGCAAAGGCAGTGTCTGGCTCGACGGCGAAGAGCTGTCGGCATTAAGCGAGAAAAAGCGTGGCCTGCTGCGCAATCGCGCGCTTGGTTTCGTTTATCAGTTTCACCATTTGCTGCCGGAATTCACCGCGCTGGAAAACGTCTGCATGCCGCTGTTGATCGGCAAGACCGCCATTCCGGAGGCGCGCCAGCGTGCCACGGCATTGCTGGAGCGCGTCGGTCTGGGCCATCGTCTGGAACACAAACCGGCGGAACTGTCCGGCGGCGAGCGTCAGCGCGTGGCCATCGCCCGTGCCCTGGTCAACAACCCGGGGCTGGTGATGCTCGATGAGCCAACCGGCAACCTTGACCTGCATACCGCCGAAGGCATTCAGGACCTGATGCTGGAGCTGAGCACTTCGATGCGCACGGCGTTCCTGGTGGTGACGCACGACATGAACCTGGCTCGCCAGATGGACCGCGTTCTGCAGCTGCAGGAAGGCTGCCTGACTCCCATCTGACTGGCTGAAACCCGGCGCCCGTAACGGCGCCGGGTCTTTTATTTCTATACGGTGCCCCAGCGAATGTTCAGACCGTTATCGATCTTTATCGGCACGCGCTATACCCGCGCCAAGCGCCGCAATCGCTTTGTTTCGTTCATTTCGATGACCTCGATGATCGGCCTCGCCCTCGGCGTGCTGGCGATGATCGTGGTGCTGTCGGTGATGAACGGCTTTCAGCGCGAAATGAGCTCGCGCATCCTCGGCATGGTGCCCCATGCGACCATCGTTGGCGTCAAGCCGATCGATGACTGGCAGCCAGTCGCTGCCGCTGCGATGAAAAATCCCGAAGTGACGGCCGCCGTGCCGTTCACCGAGATGGAAGGCATGCTGTCCTACAAGGGTTCGATGCAGCCGATTCAGATCAGCGGCGTTGATCCGGCCCAGGAAGGCAAGGTGTCGATCGTTGCCCAGCACATCGTCCAAGGTCGTCTGGATGCCTTGAAGCCGGGCGAATTTGGTGTGGTGATCGGTGAAATCACCGCGCGGCGTTTCCGCCTCAATGTCGGCGACAAGATCACTCTGATCGTCCCGGAAGTCAGCACCGCGCCGGGCGGTATCACCCCGCGCATGCAGCGCCTGAATGTGGTGGGCGTGTTCAAGGTCGGCGCCGAGCTGGACGGCTCGATGGGCCTGATCCACGTCGCCGATGCCGCGACCATGCAGCACTGGCAGCCGAATCAGGTGCAGAGCGTGCGGCTGGCAGTCAAGGATCTGTACGCGGCACCGAAAGTGTCTGCGGACATCGCCAGTGGCCTTGGCGCCGAGTTCAAGGCTGACGACTGGACCCACACCCAGGGCAGCCTGTTCAGCGCGATGAAGATGGAAAAAACCATGATCGGCCTGCTGTTGCTGATGATCGTCGCGGTGGCGGCGTTCAACATCATTGCGACGCTGATCATGGTGGTGAACGACAAGGGCGCCGACATCGCGATCTTGCGCACCATCGGCGCTACGCCCCGGCAGATCATGGCGATCTTCATGGTGCAGGGCACGGTGATCGGTATTGTCGGCACCATCATTGGCGGCGTGCTGGGCGTGATTGCGGCGCTTAATGTCAGTGAGCTGGTCGGCTGGGTCGAGCGTGTGACCGGCCAGCATATCTTCAGTTCGGACGTGTATTTCGTCAGCAACCTGCCTTCGGAACTGCAGGGTGGGGATGTGCTGTTGATCTGCTCGGCGGGATTCATTTTGAGCTTCCTGGCCACGGTGTATCCAGCGTGGCGGGCGGCGAAGATCGAACCGGCGCATGCCTTGAGATATTCGTAAGCGACTCCATGCTCGTTCCCACGCTCTGCGTGGGAATGCCTCAACGGACGCTCTGCGTTCGGCTCTTGAAGGGACGCGGAGCGTCCTGGGCTGCATTCCCACGCAAAGCGTGGGAACGATCAGGTCCGAGGCAACTCGATTACAAACCGCGTCCAACCCGCTTCAGATTCGCAATGAATCGTCCCGCCATGGGCACGCACGATCGACTGGGTAATTGCCAAGCCCAACCCCGCATGCTCACTGCTGCCTTCCTGCCGCGCCGGATCCGCTCGATAGAAGCGGTCGAACAGACGTGGCAGTAATTGCGCTGAAACCCCCTCGCCACTGTTTTCGACGCAGACGCGCACGATCTCCCCCTCGTCGACGATGCTCAAGCGCACATAACCCTCGGCCGGGGTAAACCGCAGTGCGTTATCCAGCAGGTTCGACAAGGCCCGGCGCAACATGCCGCGATCACCTTCGATTTGCGCTTCACCTTCACGGCTCAAACTCACGCCAGCGTCTTCCGCCAATGGCGCAAAAAACTCCAGCAACATGTCAGCTTCATCCGCCAGTTCCAGCGGTTCGCGCTTGGGCATCAGCAAGCCGTGGTCTGCCTTGGCCAGATAGAGCATGTCGTTGACCAGTTGCGCCATCCATTGCAGTTCTTCGAGGTTGCTGTGCAGCGCTTCGCGGTATTCCTCCAGTGCCCGTGGGCGGGTGAGGGTGACCTGGGTGTGGGTCAGCAGATTCGACAACGGTGTGCGCAGCTCATGGGCGATGTCGGCGGAGAATGCCGAGAGGCGCTGAAACGAGTCGTCGAGGCGTGCGAGCATGGCGTTGAAGCTGTAGGCCATTTCCGCAAGCTCTGGCGGCATCTTCTCCTCAGGCAGTCGGGCATTCAGCGATTGCGCAGAAATCCCACGGGCCACTGCGCTCATCCGCCGCAACGGGCGCAGACCGCTGCGCGCGGCCCAGGCCCCGAGCACGGCAGTGGCCAGCGCCGACAGGCCGACGGTCAGCCAGATCAGATGCTGCATGCGCGCAAGGAAATGCTGGTGATGGGTGATGTCCAGCAGCAGCGTCAGTTGTGGCGAATCCGCTGTGTCCGGGTAGAGCGGGGCGCGCAGCACGCGGTAATCGGTGCCGTCATGGCTGATGGTCGACAGGCCGGTTTGCAGCGGCAGATTCTTCGGAATCTGCACCGAGCTGTCATACCAGTGTTGTCCATCGCCACTGGTGATGCGCAACGACAGATCGGCCTGACGGCTGAGTTCATCGGCCAGCCGCGCCTCGCGCTGGGCAGGTTGGAGATCCTGCAAGGCGCGGCGCAGGCCGATCAGTTTCGTCTCCAGTTGTTGCTGGTCAAGCTCGATGAAGTGCGCCTCGCTGGCGCGGTCGAACAGCACCCCGGCGAACAGCGAGACCACCGCAGTGCAGGCGGCAAACAACAGCGCCAGGCGCGTGCTCAAGGACCAACGACGCATCACAGCGAACGCTCTTCGAGCACGTAACCCATGCCGCGCACGGTGTGGATCAACTTGTTGGGGAAGTCATCGTCGATCTTCAGGCGCAAACGGCGGATCGCCACTTCGATGACGTTGGTGTCGCTGTCGAAATTCATGTCCCAGACCTGCGAGGCGATCAGCGATTTGGGCAGGACTTCACCCTGACGGCGCAGGAGCATTTCCAGCAGGGCGAATTCCTTGGCGGTCAGGTCAATGCGCTGGCCGCTGCGTTCGACCCGGCGGCGGATCAGATCCAGGCGCAGATCGGCCAGTTGCAGACTGGTTTCCTGGGCGATCGCGCTGCCGCGTCGCAACAGGCTGCGCACTCGGGCGAGCAATTCGGAGAAGGCGAATGGCTTGACCAGATAATCGTCGGCGCCCAGTTCGAGGCCGTGAACCCTGTCCTCCACCGCGTCTTTGGCGGTGAGAAACAGTACCGGCGTTTCGAGGCCGGCGCTGCGCACCGCTTGGAGAATCTGCCAGCCACTGCGCCCGGGCAGCATTACATCGAGGATCAACAGCGCGTAGTCGCCGCTCAAGGCCAATTGCTGGCCGCTGATTCCGTCGGCCACCAACTCGGTATTGAATCCGGCCTCGGTCAGGCCCTGACGCAGGTACTGGCCGGTTTTCGCTTGGTCTTCGACGATCAACAGTTTCATGGGCGACTCGGGCTGGTTCGGGATGAAAAAGGGCGAAGGCGTTATACCGTGAGATCCGGCGATAAGCGCCAAGCTGACAAAGTTGTAATCTGCCTGTCAGGTCGATGCCAGCCCTGGGTGGCTAGAGTTTCCCACAGGCTGAACCCTCTCTTGTTGGAGTACGACCATGTTTTTGCGCACCTCGCTGAAAATAGCTGCCTGTCTGCTGGCACTGAGTACGCCAGCCTGGGCGACACCGGTGCACACCTTCGCCTTCGGCCAGCCGGCAGCGGCGAGCCAGGCCACGCGGACTATCGAAATCGTCATGGGCGACATGAACTTCGACCCGAAAGCCATACAGGTCAAGGCCGGTGAGACCATTCGCTTTGTGCTGGTGAATAAAGGCCAGTTACTGCACGAATTCAACCTCGGTGATGCGGCGATGCATGCCAGTCACCAGCAGGAAATGTTGCAGATGCAGCAAAGCGGCATGCTTACGCCTACCGGCATGAAAGAAATGTCCCACGACATGGCAGGCATGGATCACGCGGCGATGGGCCATGGCATGCAGCATGACGACCCCAACAGCGTACTGGTCGAGCCCGGTAAAACCGCCGAGTTGACCTGGACCTTCAGCAAGGCAACGGCGCTCGAGTTTGCCTGCAATATCCCCGGGCATTATCAGGCCGGCATGGTCGGCAAACTGACAGTCAGTCAGTAAGCACTCAAAGGCGCGGGCAAAGGCTGGTAGAATCCGCTGATTCTTCAGTCAGGTTTCCGCCATGCATCCCGCAGCCGAACATTCGCCGCTGGGCAAATCCAGCGAATACATCGCCACTTACACGCCGTCCCTGCTGTTCCCGATTCCGCGCACCGCGAAATGGGCCGAGCTGGGCCTGACCGCCGAAACCCTGCCGTATAAAGGCGTGGATTTCTGGAACTGCTTCGAGCTGTCGTGGCTGCTGCCCTCGGGCAAGCCGGTGGTGGCGATCGCTGAATTCAGCATTCCGGCGGACTCGCCGAACATCATCGAATCGAAGTCGTTCAAGCTCTACCTCAACTCGCTGAACCAGACATCGTTCGCCGACGTCGCCACATTGCAGGCGACGCTGGTCAAGGATCTGTCCGCCGCTGCCGGCAAACCGGTGGGCGTGCGGGTGCGCAGTCTGAAAGACGTGGAAGCTGAAGGCGTGGTGGCGTTGCCGGGCGTGTGCATCGACGATCTGGATATCAGCGTGAGCAATTATGAACACCCGCGTCCGGAGCTGCTGCGTTGCGATGATTCGCGGATCGTTGAAGAGAGCGTGCACAGCCACCTGCTCAAATCCAACTGCCCGGTGACCAGCCAGCCGGACTGGGGCAGCGTGGTAGTGGAATATCGCGGCGCGGCGCTGGATCACGCCAGCCTGCTGGAGTACATCGTCAGCTTCCGCCAGCATTCGGACTTCCATGAGCAATGCGTTGAGCGGATTTTTCTTGATCTGCAGCGGTTGTTGAAGCCGGAGAAACTCACGGTGTTTGCGCGCTATGTGCGCCGGGGTGGGCTGGATATCAACCCGTATCGCAGCACTGAAGAGGTGCAGCTGCCGAATCACCGGCTCGTACGTCAATAAAGAAACGGAATGTGCGATATCCCTTGTGGGGGCGAGCCTGCTCGCGAATGCGGTGTTTCATTCAACGATGATGTCGACTGACACGACGCCTTCGCGAGCAGGCTCGCTCCCACAAGGGCTTGCATGCACATTTCGGAAATGAAAAAGCCCTGCCATCGCTGGCAGGGCTTTTTTTGTGCGGCGGGGCGTCAGATGCCCATGCTGCCCAGCGTATTCATGATATTGCGCAGAGTGCCGGCGATCGCCGGGTGTTCGACTTCGAAGCGCTCGACCGCCAGGTTCACGCCGTCGGCGATGCTCGCGTCCTGGGTGGCAGTTTCCAGCTGGATTTCCGATTCGATCTGCGCCATCAGCGCATGCAGATCCTCACGCTCGGCTTCCGACAGCGGTGGATTGTGTTCCAGCTGCTCGCGCAGGGTATCGAGCTGTTTTTGCAGTTCTTGGGCGGGCATGGTGGTTTCCTTTTATCAATAGGCACTGGCATTGACCGCAGCCACGCGCCAAAGGTCTATGGCTGACCTTTAGATTAATCCACTCTTGGTAAACCTGCATGACGCCGATCAGGGCTTTTCGCCTTTGGCGCGGCGCAGGCTGATGTCGGCGAGGCAGGCGTCCAGTTCGCCGAGATGATCGATTACCGAATGCACACCCAGGCCGAACAACTGCACGGTTGCCTTGCCGCGCAACTTTTCGCGTTCCTTTTGTGACAAAGCCTGCCACTCGCTCGGGCTCAGGCCGCATAGCGAGCCACAGGACGCCAGGCCAATCGTCCATAACCCGGCATTCAGTCCGGCCTGTAACAGGCGCGGCTCACCACTGACCAGCACGCAGCCGTCGAGGCGGTCGATGTTCAAACTCATCAACGCCTGCCAGCACGCGTTGGGCGCTGGCCATGGATTCATTGTTGCTGAATGTTGCGTCGGTTTGATCCAGTCTGGCAGCGAGGCGGCCAGTGGCTGAGCGAGGGCAGGGGGCAATTCGTCGAGCCACGCGCAGGGAATTCCCTGGCGCTGCAAACTTTTCAGGCTATCGAGTGCGCCGGGTGTAGTTTTGGCATGTTCCGGCTGGGCGTTGAGCTCTTGCGCGGCGCGGGCACCGAAATCCACCAGGCAACCGCTCAGGCCGAACAGCACGGCAGTCAGGCCGGGCGCGGCGACGGGCAAGGTTTCGGCGTGAGTCATGGCAACGTCCCTGAAATAACGCTCAAGACTAGGGCGCTGGGGTGACAGTTGCATGACAGCCGAGTGAAAGCCTGTGTAGGAAACTTCCTGCATATCCTTGCAGCGGCGCACTGCCCAAATCGGCGTTTATGCTTATACTAGCGGCCTTAATGCTTGGACCGAGAGGTCCGCGCCAGTATCAAATCCAAGGAGTTTTTCTATGCGCTGGAGCCCTTCGCTCACTCAGCTAAGTGTATGTGCCAGCCTGTTGCTGGCGCCGTTCGCCACCCAGGCGGCCACCGAAGAAGACCCTTGGGAAAGCGTCAACCGGCCGATTTTCCAGTTCAACGACTTCGTTGACACCTACGCGCTGAAGCCTTTGGCGCAGGGTTATGAGTTCATCACCCCGCAGTTCGTTGAAGACGGCATTCACAACATGTTCCGCAACGTCGGTGACGTGACCAACCTGGCGAACAACATTCTCCAGGCCAAACCGGCTGCAGCGGGCGTTGATACCGCCCGACTGATTTTCAACACCACCTTCGGTCTGCTCGGCTTCTTCGACGTCGGCACCAAGATGGGCTTGAACCGCAGCGACGAAGACTTCGGTCAGACCCTCGGTTACTGGGGCGTGGGCAGCGGCCCGTACGTGATGCTGCCGTTGATGGGCCCGAGCACCCTGCGTGACGCACCGTCGAAATACGTCGACAGCTTCACCGGCGCGTACCGCTACATCGACCACGTGCCGACGCGTAACTCGATCTTCGGCCTGAACATCGTCGACACCCGCGCCAGCCTGCTGTCGAGCGAGAAGCTGATCAGCGGCGACAAATACACCTTCATCCGCAATGCTTACCTGCAGAACCGCGAGTTCAAGGTGAAGGACGGTCAGGTCGAAGACGATTTCTGATTTCGATCGGCGACAGAAAGGCGACCCTCGGGTCGCCTTTTTTGTCCGCGCCAGAGCGTCACCGGCAACTGCCGCTACCTTCCATCGGGTTACCGTTGGAGCGGTTCTTATAACTCCCGGTGATTTGACAAACAAAGTCGTCTAGCGACAATCGGCGCATGCTTGAAACGCTCTGCGGATGGGAGTACCGTCTGCGCCTTAGAAGGGCACCTCTGTTTAAAACCGCGCGCCAGGCGAATGCTTGAAAGCGCTGCAACAGAGAGGCTAGAAAGCGAATCCAGTAGTCTGCGCAGGGCCGTTGCCCCGCTCACTACGCCAACCTAATTCTGGCGCCGTTTGCCCACATGCCAAAAACCAGTGCCACGCTGCTGATAATCGATGATGACGAGGTAGTGCGCGCGAGCCTCGCGGCCTATCTGGAAGACAGTGGTTTCAGCGTCCTGCAGGCCGGCAACGGTCAACAGGGTCTTCAGGTATTCGAGCAAGACGAGCCCGATCTGGTCATCTGCGATCTGCGCATGCCGCAGATGGGCGGTCTCGAACTGATCCGTCAGGTCACCGAGCGCTCACCCGATACGCCGGTGATCGTGGTCTCGGGTGCCGGGGTGATGAACGACGCGGTCGAGGCCCTGCGCCTGGGCGCGGCGGATTACCTGATCAAGCCTCTCGAAGATCTGGCTGTGCTCGAGCACTCCGTGCGCCGGGCCCTGGATCGTGCGCGACTGCTGCTGGAAAACCAGCGCTACAGCGAGAAGCTGGAAAAGGCCAACCGCGAGCTCGAAGCCAGCCTGAACCTGCTCCAGGAAGACCAGAACGCCGGTCGCCAGGTGCAGATGAACATGCTGCCGGAAAGCCCGTGGAGCATTGACGAATTCAACTTCGCCCACCAGATCATTCCGTCGTTGTACCTGTCGGGTGATTTTGTCGACTATTTCCGTGTCGACGAGCGCCGGGTCGCGTTTTATCTGGCGGATGTTTCCGGGCATGGCGCGTCATCAGCCTTCGTCACCGTGCTGTTGAAGTTCATGACCACGCGGTTGCTCTTCGAATCGAAACGCAGCGGTACCTTGCCGGAGTTCAAGCCTTCGGAAGTGCTCGGTCATATCAACCGGGGGCTGATCAGTTGTAAGCTGGGTAAACACGTCACAATGGTCGGTGGAGTCATCGACGAGGAGACCGGTTTGTTGACCTATAGCATCGGCGGCCATCTGCCTTTGCCTGTGTTGTACACGCCTGACAGTGTTCGTTATCTCGAAGGCCGTGGCCTGCCGGTGGGGCTTTTCAATGAAGCCACCTACGAAGACCACGTGCTTGAGCTGCCGCCGACGTTCAGCCTGACGCTGATGTCTGATGGCATTCTGGACCTTTTGCCGGAAGCAACGCTCAAAGAAAAAGAGGCTGCTTTGCCCGAACGGGTGAAGTCAGCGGGCGGCAGCCTGGATGGTCTGCGGCAAGTGTTTGGTTTGGCCACGCTAGGGGAGATGCCGGATGATATCGCCCTGTTGGTGTTGAGCAGGAATCTTTAATGAGTACCGGTAGAATCCAGTTCGCCGAGCAGGACGGCACCTTCGTCCTGAAGTTCGTCGGTGAAGTTCGCCTGACCCTGTGTTCGGCGTTGGATGCGACTATTGAGAAAATCTTCACCGCGCTGAATTTCAACGCGATCGTGATCGATTTGACCGAAACCCGCAGCATCGACAGCACCACCCTCGGCCTGCTGGCCAAACTGTCGATCCTGTCGCGGCAGAAGGTCGGCCTTTTGCCGACGGTTGTCACCACCCACGAAGACATCACTCGGCTTTTGCAGTCGATGGGCTTCGAGCAGGTGTTCAACATCGTCAACCACCCGGTGCCGTGCCCGGAGTGCCTGGACGACCTGCCGGATCAGGACCAATCCGAAGAAGTGGTGCGAATCAAGGTGCTGGAAGCGCACAAGATTCTCATGGGCCTGAACGATTCCAATCGGGAAGCGTTTCATGATCTGGTGAATGCGCTGGAGCGGCATTGATCCAGTGAATTGAGGATGCATGGGCGGCCTCTTCGCGAGCAGGCTCGCTCCCACATTTTGATCAGCAGTTACCATAAAAAAGGGCGAACCCTCACAGGTTCGCCCTTTTTGCATTCTACAAACTCAGATCACAGCTTGGCCTGCAGCAATGCTTCCAGTTTTTCCTGATCGCGGGCGAACTGACGGATGCCTTCAGCCAGTTTCTCGGTGGCCATCGCGTCTTCGTTGGACAACCAGCGGAATTGCGCTTCGTTGAGGCTCAGACGCGCTTCACCGGCATTGCCCGGTGCCAGTTTGCGTTCCAGCTTGCCGGTATCGGCGGCGAGCTTCTCCAGCAGTTCGGGGCTGATGGTCAGGCGATCACAGCCAGCCAGTTGTTCGATCTGGTTGATGTTACGGAAGCTGGCGCCCATGACCACAGTCTTGTAGTCATTAGCCTTGTAGTAGTTGTAGATGCGCGTCACCGACTGCACGCCAGGATCATCGGCGCCGGTGTAGTCGTTGCCGTTGGCCTTCTTGTACCAGTCGTAGATACGGCCCACGAACGGCGAAATCAGGAACACCCCGGCGTCGGCGCAGGCGGCGGCCTGGGCGAAGGAGAACAGCAGGGTCAGGTTGGTCTGGATGCCTTCCTTTTCGAGGATCTCGGCGGCGCGGATGCCTTCCCAGGTCGAGGCGATCTTGATCAGCACGCGGTCGCGGCCGACGCCGGCCTTGTCGTACAGCTCGATCAGACGATGCGCGCGCTTGAGGATCGCATCCTGGTCGAAGGACAGGCGCGCATCCACTTCGGTGGAGATGCGGCCCGGAACCACGTTGAGAATTTCCTTGCCCACTGCGACGCCGAAACGGTCGCTGGCCAGGCCGACATCGCCCTTGCAGTCGCGAACGCAATCGTTCAGCAGTTCGGCGTAACCGTGAATGGCCGAAGCCTTGAGCAGCAGGGAAGGGTTGGTGGTGGCATCGGTCGGTTTGACTCGGGCGATCGCTTCGAAGTCGCCGGTGTCGGCAACCACGGTGGTGAACTGTTTGAGTTGTTCCAGCTTGGAAGTCATGGGCGTGCTCTATCCTATGGGTCTGAAGACATTACCCGAGCGCTGACGGGCACTCAAGGGTGCATTCGTGGATCGATGGCCCCTGCGGCAACAACCTGAAAACGATTGTTTGAAAGGTGGGGCGCGGTGTCGCTGAATACGATGCCAAAACAGCCCACAGGTTCAAAGCAACCGACCTGTGAACAGACCGGTTGCCCAAGGCTTACTCAGCGTTCAACAGACCTTCTACCGACAAGCGCGCCGGTTTTGGCTGGCCGTCAGAGGTGAGAAAGCCGAAGTTCTTCTCGCGATCGTTGCTGCCCGAATCACTGTTCCGCCATTCATAGATAGAGGTCAGGGGAATATTGAGGCGTTTAACGTCGGTAATAAACGCGTTGATCTTGGTCGCTTGCCCCTCGGGACCACCGTTGGAGGCGAGGGCCGAAACCCCCCATTCACTGATGACCCCCGGCAGATTGAAGTTCTGCTGGATGAAGGTCTGTGCGTTGCTGATCTGCGTGGCGGTCATGCCGTAAGGGTGATAGGACACGGCGTTCAGGCATTTGGGGTAATCGCTGACGATACTTTTCATCGCCACCGTTGACGCCGAGCCCGCGCTTGGCGGCCGGGCGAAGCCGAAACCGACCCGTGGCGTCGTCTGCGGCTGACCTTCGAAGGCCTTGCACATGCCAGCCATGAACGGCACGAAGGTGGTATCGAAATTGCGCGTCGGCCAATAGGTTTCCAGATCCGGCTCGTTCCAGATTTCGATCGCCACCAATTGCGAACTCCAGGTTTTTTCCAGCCCGGTCACGGTGTTGGCGAACTTAGCGCCGGCGGCGTTCAGCTCCTCTGGCGAAGTGGCCGGCAATGCCTTGATCGCGCGCACCGTCAGCAGCACCGGCAGGCCGGCGGAAGCGGCGGCGGCGAAGGCGTCGCTGACCTGTTTCTGATAAGTCTTGGCGGTGAGGCTGTCACTCCACACGCCGAAGCGCACAAAGCTGAAGCCTGCGGCCTTGATTTGTGCGGCATCGGCGGCGGTGAAGCTCTGGATTTTCACCTGCACGCCGATGGTTTTCGCTGGAAGGTTGGGGAACAGCTCACTGGCGTGAACCTGGCTGGTGGCACCGAGGGCCATCAGGGTGAGGGCGGCGAGTGTATTGCGCTGTGCTGTTTTCATGTCTGCTCTCCTGAAGAGAATGACAACTACGAATATTTATCCCGTTACTCAATTTCCGATAACGGTGATGGCACTAAGTGCGCGAATGTTATTTTTTGTCAGGAAAACAGCAACTGAAAATCACAGTTATTTTTAGTCCGCTAATTGTGGTTGGGGCGGCTTAAAACGCTGTGGTACTTAATGTTCCTGTACTAACAGGGCGAAGCTATTTCTGAGTGCAGGAAAGTCGTGGGGTTCATTAACTTTCACGGCATGTTGGCTGTTTGATATTACACAGGAAAGCAAGACTTGTTCAAAAAGATCCTCGTTGTCTGCGTGGGCAATATATGCCGAAGTCCGACGGCCGAACTACTGCTGCGCAACGCGCTGGGCCCGTCCGCCATCACCGTGTCTTCCGCCGGCCTGTCCGCCCGCGTCGGCGAGGGCGTGGAGGCCTCGGCGCGGCAGGTTCTCGAAGAACACGGGCATTGCGCCGAGGCCTTCAAGGCGCGGCAACTGACCTCGGACATCGTCAATGACTCGGACCTGATCCTGGTCATGGAAAAGACCCACGTCAATCAAGTGCTGAAGATTGCCTCGCACGCCCGAGGCAAAGTGTTTCTGCTCGGCAAGTGGCAGAGCGAGCGCGAAATACATGATCCGTATCGTCAAGGCAAAGCCGCGTTTATTCATGCCCACGCATTGATTGAAGATGCTGTTAGTTCATGGGCAAAGCGTCTCGGGCATTGATGAATATTCTTCAGAACAGTAAATGGTAAGAACAGACTTATGCAGTTACCGTCCGTAATCGGCACCCGCGACAATGATCAAGACAGTATTGATCTGCTCGGCATCTTCGGCAGCCTGATCGACCAGAAGTGGCTGATCGGCGCGTTGACCGGTGCCTTCATGGTCACCGGCGTCGCCTATGCGGTTCTGGCAACGCCAGTGTACCTGGCGAACGCGCTGGTGCAGGTCGAACCGAAAAAGAACGACATGCTGGGTTTTTCCGACCTCAACAGCATGCTCGGCGGGCAATCGCCGTCGGTGACCGAAATCGGCATCATCAAATCCCGCGCGGTGATCGGCAAAACCGTTGACGACCTGCGCCTGGATATCGACGTCACCCCCAACACGTTCCCGTTGATCGGCGGCTTTCTTTCGCGGCGTTATCGCGGAGACAGCGAGACCAGCGTCGCGCCGCCGCGTTTCGGTTTGACCAGTTATGCCTGGGGTGGCGAGCGCCTGGAATTCACTCGGCTGCAATTGCCGAAAGACCTGCTCGGCAAGAAACTCACCCTGATCGCCGGCGAGCAGCAGCGTTTTCAACTGTTCGATGAAAACGACAATCTGCTCGCCGAAGGCGTCGCCGGCGAAGCGTTTGCCAACGACGGCGTAGAAGGGCAGATCGCGCACTTGTCGGCCAACCCCGGCACGCGCTTTCAGGTGGTGCGCAATCCACGCATCGTGACCATTCAGGGCTATCAGGACGCGCTGGATATCTCCGAACAGGGCAAGGAGTCGGGGATCATTCGTCTGGCGCTGGCCAGCTCGGACGCGGCCGAGGCGGTGAAGATTCTTAACAAGATCGCCTCGCTCTACGTCGAACAGAACGTACGGCGCACCTCGGCGGAAGCCGCGCAGAGCCTGGCCTTTCTGCAAAGCCAGTTGCCCCAGGTCAAGCGTGATCTGGCCAAGGCCAGCGACGCCTTGAATGCCTACCAGACCCACGGCAAGACCGTGAACATCTCGCTGGAAACCCAGTCGGTGCTGGGCCAGTCGGTGGCGCTGGAAACGCGCATCTCCGAGCTGAAAATGCAGCAGGCCGAACTCGATCGCAAGTTCACCAAACAGCACCCGGCCTACCGCGCCTTGATGACGCAGATCGGCGAGCTGACCCAGCAGCAGAAATCCCTCGAGGGCAAGGTTCAGGACTTGCCGGCCACCCAGCAGGAATTGCTCAACCTGACCCGCGACGTCGAGGTGGCTTCGCAGATCTACACGCAGTTGCTGAACAAATCGCAAGAACTCGACATCGTCCGCGCCGGGGCCGTCGGTAACGTGCGCCTGATCGACACTGCCGATGTCGACCTGACCAATCCGATCAAACCGAAGAAACCACTGATCGTGCTGATCGCGACATTGCTCGGCGCGTTTGTCGGCGTGGCGCTGGTGCTGCTGCGCAAATCCCTCAGCCGAGGCCTTGAAGGCCCGGAGGGCATCGAGCAGTTGGGCCTGCCGGTTTATGCGTCGATTCCCTACAGCGCCTTGCAGGAAGAAGAGGACAACAAAAAGGGCCGCGCCCGCGACGGCGTCGACAAACCTGCGTACCTGCTGGCGCTGCGCAACCCGACCGATCTGTCGATCGAATCGATCCGCAGCCTGCGCACCTGCCTGCACTTTGCCGGGCTCGATTCGACCAACAACCGCATCATGATTTCCGGGCCGAGCCCGCAGGTCGGCAAGACCTTTGTTTCGTCCAACCTTGCGGCGGTCATGGCCCTGAGCGGCCAGCGCGTGGTGCTGATCGATGCCGACATGCGCAAAGGGCACCTGCACAAAACCCTCAACACCCCGATCAGCAACGGTCTGTCCGACCTGCTGGTCAAGCGCTGCACCCTCGAACAGGCGATCAACAAGGTCGAAGTCGACAACCTGCATTTCATCAGCCGGGGGCAAGTGCCGCCCAATCCTTCCGAGCTGCTGATGCACGCCAACTTCCGCGAACTGCTGGCAGAACTCAGCGAGCGCTACGACCTGGTGATCATCGACACGCCGCCACTGCTGGCAGTGACCGATGCCGCCATCGTCGGTCGCGAAGCCGGCATCAGCCTGATCGTCACCCGCTTTGGGGTGAACCCGGCCAAAGAGATCGAACTGACCATTCGCCGCTTCGCCCAGAACGGCATCGAGTTGAAAGGCGCGGTGTTCAACGGTGTCGAGAAGCGTGCGGCCAGCTATTACGGCGGCACTGGCTATTACAACTACGAATACGCGTCCGACAAATCCTGATGGTTGCCGATTGTTCTTTCCTGTTTGAAGTGGGTGAGCTGTGAAAAAAATACTGCACGTGGCAGAGACGATCAAAGGTGGCGTGGCGACGGTGATCCGCACGATCTCGGCATCGCCTGAAGATGACGCGGCGAATTATCAACTGGTCTATCTGGTGCCCGAGGATCAGGCCAGGGAGCTGCACGGCATCGCCCCGCAGCAGGTGCGCACTTTTCCACGCAGTGGCCGCAACGTGCCGTCGCTGCTGCGTTTCGCCTGGCGTCTGAGCCAGGTGCTGCTCAAGGAAAAGCCCGACGTCGTGCATTTGCACAGCACCTTTTCCGGGGTGATCGGCCGTGTTGTGTGTGTGCTGCTGCGACCATGGCGCAAGCCGAAAATCGTCTACTGCCCGCATGCGTTTTCGTTCCTGATGGAAAGCTCGCCGACCAAGCAGAAAGTCTATGCGTGGATCGAGCGCGTGCTGCAGAAAGTCACTGACGTGATCATCTGCGTCAGCCAGTACGAGCTGGACAAAGCCGCGCGTTTCGGCATCGAGCGCAAGCGCATGAAGCTGATCTACAACGGCATTCATCACAAGGATGACGCGCCGAAAAGCGCTGGCGCCGAGCCGATTCATCTGCTGTTCGTCGGGCGTCTGGATTACCAGAAAGGCTTCGACGTGCTGCTCAAGGCCTACGCCAAGGTCAATCGCAACGACCTCAAACTGACGGTGGTTGGCAGTGCGGTCAACGAAGACTCGGTCGAGTGCCCGCCGATGGATTCGGTCGAGTACCTGCCGTGGGTGACCCCTAGTGAAGTGCAGGCGCTGTATCAGAAAGCCGATGCGCTGATCGTGCCAAGTCGCTGGGAAGGCTTTGCCATGGTGCCGCTGGAAGGCATGGCCATGGGGCTGCCGGTGATTGCCAGCAACTGCACTTCACTGCCGGAACTGGTCACCAACGAAGTGTCCGGCTACGTGTTTCCGTCCGGCGATCACCAGGCGCTGGCCGATGTTTTGACGATCATCCAGAAGCCGCGCCTGCTCGACCTCGGCAACGAAGGCCGGAGCATTGTCCGCGAACGCTTCAGCGCCGCGTTGATGATCCGCCAGACCTACGACCTGTATCACGCTCCCACTTATTAAGTAGAACTCAAGCTTATGAACGTAACGATTTTGCATGGCTACAGTGCGTCCAACTCCGGTGACGGTTTGCTCGTCGATCTGGCCATTGCTCTGGTGCAGCGTAACTTCGGTGACGACACCGCGATCAGTGTCGTGGCGTCCGACCCTGAGTCGTTCAACTACCTGCCGCACCCGCGTTTCAATGCGCCGGTGATGGCTGCCAAGGGTCTGGGGCGGGTCAAGCAAGCGGTGTTTCTCAATCAGTCCTACGCCGGGCTCGCTGATCTGCTGAAGAAGACCGATCTGATCGTCGGCGTTGGCGGCGGTTACATGCGTTCGAAAAGCGCCTTCGAGCACATCAAGCTGAAGCTCGGCCACGCCAAGCAATTGGAAACCGCGATTCTCAGCAAAGTGCCGTCGGTGTACCTGCCGCAGAGCATCGGCCCGTTCCACGGCGAGAGCAGCAAGATCGTCGAACACTACGCCAGCGCCGATGCGGTGTTCGTTCGCGACAACCGCTCCTCGGCCATCTTCGATGCTTGCGAAAACGTCTACCGCGCGCCGGATCTGGCGGTGCAGTCGCTGGCGAGCAAGATTCTTCAGCAACCGAAATTCACCCGCTGCGCCGCCTCGCCGGCGACAGTCTGCGTGGTGCTGCGCAAGCCCCCGGAGTGGAGCAAAGAGAAGAAGGTCGCCTACGTGGCCAATCTGAAACTGCTGCTGCAGCGTCTGAAGAACAAAAGCAAAGTGGTCTGCGCCGTGCAAAGCGCCGTACGTGGCAACGATGACGGCGCGTTCTACCGCGAGCTGGGCATCAACGAAGATCTGCTGTCGCTGAAGGCAACCATTGCCAAGTACCAACCGGACCTGGTGATCTCGGTGCGTCTGCACGGCGCCATCGAATCGCTGCTCTCCGGCGTGCCGGCGTATCACATCAGCTACGAGCGCAAAGGCTTTGGCGCCTATCAGGACATGGGCGTCGAGGACTGGGTGATCAACGGCGGCGACATCGACGTCGACACCATCATCAACACCGTTTACGCGCCCAATGCCTTGGCGGATTTCGGCAAGCGCCTGACCGACACCTGCCGCGAAATCGAAGCGAAAACCGTGGCCATGGACGAAATCATCAAGGGTGTCGTTCGATGATATTTCGGCTGTTGCTTCGCGGCGGAGCCTTGGGCGCGAAGTTCTTGCTGGTGTTGGCCATCACCCATTACCTCGGTTACGAGGCGCTGGGTTTTTATGGTGTGGTGGTCGCGGCGTCGTTGATCGCATCGAAGTTCTACAGCGTCGGCTTCAGTTCCGAGATCAACCGGCTGATCAGCGTCGGCGGCAGTTCGCGGCGGGTGGTCGACAAGGTTTTGCTGCTGTATCTGGCGGTGGGGCTGTTGTTGTCGGTGCTGACGGTACTGATCTATTCGCTGTTCCAATCGGTAGAAGCAACCGCCACGTTGATCCTTTGCGTGACCCTGGTACTGCTCACCGAACATCTGTCGTTCGAAATCAATTCCTTCGTGTTTTCTGCGCAGAAAGCCACCGCCGGAGCTCTGCTGTTCTTCATCAAGACCGGCCTCTGGGCGGTGTTGGCGGTGGGCGGCATGGTGCTCGGCTGGGTCGCGGGCATCGCCAGTGTGTTGTGGCTGTGGGTCGCCGCCAACGTGCTGGTGATCATCGCCGGTTATTTGATCGTGGTGAACGTGCACAAGGGCCGCGAAGCCGCGCCGCTGGACACCGCGACGGTTTGGAAGGCCGGGTTGCCGTTCTATCTCGGCACCGGTCTGATCGCCCTGAGTCAGTACGCCGAGCGCTTTCTGATCATCGACCTCGAGCCCTACGCCAGCCTCGGTAAATATGTGTATGCGTGGTCGGCGGCCAACACTTTGCAGGCGTTGTCGTATGCGGTGGTGGCAGTGGTCGGCATTCCGGTGTTGGCCAAGCGTTTCCAGGCCGATCAGCAGGCGTTCACGGTCAGGCAACTGTTCGTCAACAAATGGGTGATGCGCTCGCTGGTGGTTTCCGCCGTTGTGGCCGTGGCGATCTATGTGTTTTTCAATGTGCTGCTCGATTACGTCGCCGCCAGCGTGCCGCGTCCGGATAACGCGCTCCTCGCGGTGCTGATTTTTTCCTTCGCCTTGCGGGCGATTGGCGACATTGTCTGGGGCGGTTTGATTGCCTCGAAAAACAGCCGGGTGTCGCTGGCCAGCGCGGCGCTCTGCCTGCTGATTTCGGTGCCTGTCAGCTATGTGCTGATCAAGCATTACTCGATCTACGGCGCGGCGTGGGGCAACGTTTTCGCCATCGTCATGCAGCTCAGTGTGATTGCAGTGTTGACCCGTGTCACCGGCGCGAAAAAGGCTGCGCTGTCATGGGCCTGAAATTGCCGCGCATCGAGTTTCGTGGGCGCAAATTCGATTCGTCGATTTCCTTTCTGATCCTGTTCACCGGGCTGTTTCTGTCAGTGGCGATGCCGTTGCTGGTGCCGCGTGATCCGGGTCCGGATGCGATGACGTTGTGGTCGTCGTATGCGCGCGCCGACAACTGCAATTTCTGGAACCCGTTCTCGCCGGATCGCTCGTCCTACGAGTGTTCGGCGTTCCTGCTGCGGCCCACCGGGATCAACCTGACCAACGCCTGGGCCTACGGCATGTTCTGCAATTTCTTCCTCACCGCAATTCCGGTAGTGGTGTTCCGGCGCATGCCGTTGACCATTTTCGGCACCCTGTGCCTGTGGGGCATCGTGCGCTCGTTTTTCCTTGAGAACCTGACCAAGGAAATCATCGTGTCGGTGGCGGTGTTGAGCATTCTGCTCAGCGCATTGACGCGCAAATATCGCGGCGGTTTTTTCCTCTCGGCGGTGATTTACGGTGTGCTGATCCGGCCGTACTGGATCCTGTTTACGCTGTCGTGGGTCGGCGTCTGCGTGATGAAAAAGTACGTTTCGCGCTTCACCTTCTTTCTGATGCTGTTCCTGTTTTATCTGGCGGTGGCCATGGCCATTCAGCTGGCGCTGGGCTTTCCGGTGTCATCGATCCGCGCGAGCAACAACGAGCTGCGCACGGCGGGCGAGGAGGGCTCGAAGTCGCTGATCGTCTCGTGGCTCAGCGGCAGCGACTTCGTCTCCCAGGCGCTGGACTCGATGATCATTTTCTTCCGCCTGTCGTTCCCGGTTGAGCTGATTCTGCTGTCCGGGCCGGGGCAGGTGATCTTCGTTGCGCTGATGATCATGACCGCGCTGCTGCTGTTCAAAGTCATCACTTCGACCGACTACAAGGGCGCGCCGATCCAGACCAAACCCAAGGAACTGATCGCGATTCCGCTGGCGTTTCTGTTGGTGCAAGGCTTGTTCGAGCCGGACTTCGGCTCCTTCGCCCGCCACTTCTCGATGGTGGTGCCGGTGTTGTTCGTCGGCCTGGGCTTGATGCTGCGCGCGAACAAACCGGTGCAGGTCGAATCAAGAATTCTCACTTAAGGCAGGTGCTCTATGTCGAGCAAGAAAAAATCCCTGGAGATCGAAACCCTGCGCGGCCTGGCGTGCCTGCTGCTGGTGCTCTATCACGTCATCGGCCCGCTGGGCGGCGGCTTGAAGATCGACATCGGCTCGCCGTTCCGGGTCATCGCCGACTCGATGGTGTACGTGCGCATGCCGCTGTTCACGTTCATCTCCGGCTACATCTATTCGATCTACAAGATTCGCGGCAATGACTTTTCCGCGTTCTTTGCCGGCAAGGTGCGGCGGCTGATCGTGCCGCTGTTCTGCGTCGGCGTGCCGTTCTCGGTGCTGCAAGCGGTGGGGCCGGGGGTGAACAAGGACGTCGGCGTGATCGACGCGTTGTTGTCGTTCTGGGTGCCGATCAACCACTTCTGGTTCCTGCAAGCGGTGTTCAGCATTTTCATCTTCGTCGGCTTGCTGGAATGGCGCGGCCTGCTGCGTTCGGCGACGCGGCTGTATGGCTTGTTTGCGTTTGCTGCGGTGTTGTTCCTGCTGCCACCGTTGCCGCTGGATGCGTTCGGTATCAACGGTGCGATTTACCTGCTGCCGTTTTTTGTTGCAGGGATGATCGGTCAGGAAAATGTCGATGTTTTGAAGCAGCGTTTCAAAGTGATCGGGCCGCTGCTGTTTGTGCTGATCTCGCTGACGCTGTTGTACGTCGCGGCGATCGATCGTGAGCTGATTGTCGATCGCCGCAGCCTGATTGGTTTGACGGTGGGTTGTGTGTCTTGCATCGCGTTGCTGTCGAGTGACATGCGCTCGAAAGCGCTGACCTGGCTCGGCGGGTATTCCTATGCGATTTTCCTTTTTCATGTGCTGTTTGCCGCGACCTCGCGGTTTGTCCTTGGGCGCCTCGGCGTGAAGGATGAGAGCTTGTTGGTGCTGGGTGGTCTGAGTTGTGGATTGCTCGGGCCGGTGCTGTTGGCGATGGTGTTCAGCCGGTTCAATTTCACCTCGGTGTTGTTCCTTGGCGAGCGCGCGGCGAAGAAAAAAGCACCGGTGATTGTCGCTCCGGTGGTGCAGACGCAGAACAGCTGAAAGCTTCGCGAGCAGGCTCGCTCCCACAGAGGTTGTGTGAATTGCACAAGGTCTTTTGTGGGAGCGAGCCTGCTCGCGAAGGGGCCATCCCGGACAAAGGAAAATATTCAATGATGCCAGTAGACGCCCCTCAACCCGTCGCCACTTCGGCCATCACGATAGACGATGCCCGCCAGCGCTTTGCGCAGTGGCGCGAGGGCAAGGCCGGCAAGGTGCTGGCGGTTTCGGTGATCGGCGACAGCTACACCGCCGGGCAGGATTTCTATCTGAACAAACTGGTGCAGCGAGTGGCCGCCGAAGCGGGTTTCGCCGGCCCCGGTTACGTCGGTTTCAACCACGGCGCGGCGCTGGGCGGCACGCACTTCAAATACACCCGCAGCAGCGACAAATACTTCGGCGGCGGCTGGAAGGTTTCCGAGCTGGGCCAGGCCAGCCCGGACAGTCGCACGATCAGCGGCAAGCCGGGCGCCTGGTTGCAAGTCGATGCCAGTCCTTCGCCGCGCATCGATACCACGGTCACTCAGGCGAAACTGTTGTATCTGGGCAACGGCGAAGCCGACGAGCTGCGCTATCGCTGGTCGCCCGCGCAAGCCTGGCAACCGTTGAAACTCGCAGGCTCGGGCGTTCAGGAAGTCGCGCTAGCGGGCGTTCCATCAGCCGCAGACTGGTCATTCAGACTGGAAGTGGTGAAGGGCGCGCCCACGTTGTTCGGCCTTTGGATGACGAATGATGAGAAGGGCATTCGGGTGTCGAAACTGGCGGCCTCCGGCGCGGCATCCGCGGATTTCTATCACGCCGATCCACAGTGGCAGGCGCAGTGGAAAGCCGTGGTGTCGAAGATCCCGGCCGATGTTTACCTGATCATGCTCGGCGGCAACGATCAGGGCTTCGGCGTCAAACCTGCGCAGTACCTGCAAAACGTTCAGGGCCTGGTGAGCATGCTGCGCGAGATTCAGCCGGCGGCGAGCATCAACCTGATCATGCGTCAGGACACCACGCGCTCCAGTGCTTATCCGATGTCGGCCTATGCGCAGGTGCTCGAGCCGTGGGCGCGGGAGCAGCAGCTCGGTTTTGCCAACCTGCAATGCGCGTTCGGCCCCGACGTCAAACGCTACGCCAGCGCGATGATCGGCCCTGACAAGATTCATCCGTTGCCGGCCACGGGCGGGAAGGTGATTGCCGATTATTTTTATCGCTGGATAACGGGTACGAGTACCGGTTGCGACGACTCGCCACCATGATCGTTCCCACGCTCCGCGTGGGAATGCCGCCCGGGACGCTCCGCGTCCCTCCGCAGCGTGACGCAGAGCGTCACTGGATGCATTCCCACGCGGAGCGTGGGAACGATCAATACCAAAATGCTGACTGTGCCACCGCTTTCGCGAGCAGGCTCGCTCCCACAATGGATCGGCGTGAAGCCCAGGTGATCAGGCGTCGTGCTTGAAGGCGTCGATGAGCCCCAGCAGTTCGTCGAGCTTGCGCGGCATCAACCGCGCATCACAACGGGTCTCGACGTTAATGATGATCGCCGGGTCGTTGCAGCAGATGCGCACGCGGAAGCGCCAGTCGCTGAAGATCACTTTCAGGCCATCGCGGTCATCCATTTCCAGCGCCTGTTCGCCATACAACGCCTTCAGGTGCGCGAGCAGCGGATAAGGATCGCGCAGCGGCCGGCGAATATCGCCGGACGCAGGAAACACACCGATCCGCTCCACCAGCAGAATCGTGCCCAGCCAGGTCTCGTTGGCGCTGGGCAGCGGTTGATGGCACGACAACCAGCTCATCACCCCGAGGTTGCCCACCTCACGTTCAATCTCTGTCGAATGTTGTGCAATGTTCATGGTTGCCTGCCTCTGGTGATGGGGGGCCGTCTCAGCGGCCCTTGAGGTACACGTTGTCGTAGCAGAAGTTGGTCGCCTGCAAGTAACCCTCGGCATCGCCGCAATCAAAGCGCAGGCCTTTGAATTTGTAGGCCAGCACGCAGCCGTTCTGCGCCTGTTTCATCAGTGCGTCGGTGATCTGGATTTCGCCGCCCTTGCCCGGTTCGGTGTCGGCAATCAGGTCGAAGATGTCCGGGGTGAGGATGTAGCGCCCGATGATCGCCAGGTTCGACGGCGCGTCCTGCGGCGCCGGCTTTTCCACCATGTTGTTGACCCGGTAGATACCCTCGGAAATCAGCTCACCGGCAATCACCCCGTACTTGTGAGTCTGGTCGGCCGGGACTTCCTGGATGGCGACGATCGAGCAGCGGAATTTCCTGTACAGCTGGATCATCTGCGACAGCACACCGTCGCCTTCGAGGTTCAGGCACAGGTCGTCGGCCAGCACCACGGCAAACGGTTCGTCGCCGATCAATGGGCGACCGCTGAGAATGGCATGGCCCAGGCCTTTCATTTCCACCTGACGGGTGTAGGAGAAGGTGCAGGTGTCGATCAGCTCGCGGGTGCCGGCGAGGAATTTCTCTTTCTCGGTGCCACGGATCTGGTGCTCGAGTTCGTAGCTGATGTCGAAGTGGTCTTCCAGCGCGCGCTTGCCCCGGCCGGTGACGATGGCCATGTGTTGCAGGCCGGCGTCCCGCGCTTCTTCAACGGCGTATTCGATCAACGGCTTGTTGACGATCGGCAGCATCTCTTTCGGCATGGCTTTGGTCGCCGGCAAGAAACGCGTGCCGTAGCCGGCAGCGGGGAACAAACATTTACGAATCATAAAAGTATCCTGGACAGTCATGGAACACAGGCGACGGTTGCGCACCAGAAAGTGGCGGCAAGTTTCAATGATTATTGAAGGCTTACTTTAATACCCGAGTCAGGTTGTTGCTGGCAATTAGTTGCGCTGTTAAAAAGCGCTAATGTTATGAGATGTCGACTACTTGGTTGTAAGTTATTTTTAGTCGGTATCTGTCGATAGTGATAAGTATCCAGGGAGTGCTAATAAGTACCCGTCAAACAGTTTGACCGGCAAAAATAATTATTGCCAGTGGTTGAACTAAATTTGTTTGAGGTTGTTGTCGCCCTGTTTGTGTGAATTGCTCCGCATATCCACCAGGCATGGCTTGACACGCTACCGGGTATTTATTCAATGACGGACCGCGCTATGAAGATTCTGGTAACGGGTGGTGCCGGCTATATCGGCTCGCATACCACACTTGCATTGCTTGAGGCAGGTTATGAAGTTGTCGTTCTGGATAATCTTTGTAACAGCAGCGACGCAGCACTTCACGCCGTTGAAGCCATTTGCGGCAAAAGTGCATGGATGATTCGCGGCGATGTCTGCGATCGGCCGCTGCTCGACCGGATTTTCCGCGAGCATCAGATCGACGCCGTGCTGCATTTCGCCGGGCTCAAAGCCGTGGGCGAGAGTGTGCGCAAGCCGCTCGAATACTACGAAACCAACGTCGGCGGCAGCATCACTCTGTGTCAGGCGATGGCAGCGGCGGGGGTGTTCCGCCTGGTGTTCAGTTCCTCGGCGACGGTGTACGGCGAGCCCGAAGAGATGCCGATTCGCGAGGATTTTCCGACGGGCAATCCGACCAATCCCTACGGTCAGTCCAAGCTGATCGTCGAGAACGTGCTGCGCGACCTGAGCCTCGCCGAGCCGCGCTGGAGCATTGCGCTGCTGCGCTATTTCAACCCGATCGGCGCCCACGCCAGCGGGCACATGGGCGAAGACCCCAACGGCATCCCGAACAATCTGGTGCCGTATATCAGCCAGGTTGCGGTCGGCAGCCTGCGTGAGCTGTCGATTTTCGGTAACGATTACCCGACCGCCGATGGCACCGGCGTGCGCGATTACATTCATGTCGTCGATCTGGCGGACGGGCATTTGAAAGCGTTGCAGTCGATCAGCGAGCGCACCGGCATTCACACCTGGAACCTCGGCACCGGCGATGGCTACAGCGTGCTGCAAGTGCTGCATGCGTTCGAACAGGCCTGCGGGCGGCCGGTGCCGTACCGGATGATGCCGCGCCGCGCCGGTGATATCGCCGAGAGTTTTGCCGATGCTTCGAAAGCGGCGAAAGAACTCGGCTGGAAAGCCACGCGCAACTTGCAGGACATGGTCGCCGACACTTGGCGCTGGCAATCGAATCATCCCAATGGTTATTCGCGATGATGGCCATTTAGTCCGATGTTAGTTTCAGTCAGGTTGTTAGATAACGTCGGGAAATTACACTGGCAATGCCATTTGCAAATCCGTAGATATAAACCTGCCGTTCGACTTTAGCAGTTGCACAGGACTGTGAAAGAACAACGGATCTTGTTCGCGCTCTTTGCGGACTTGAAAGCTACCAGCTCTGACATAGATCTGTTTTTTAACAGTTCGAATGTTAGAAAGGAGTTGTTATGAAAAAAGTGATGGCAGTTGCCCTGTTGACGATGTTGAGCAACTGGGCTGCCGCCGCTGAAGCGCCGTTGACAGCGGTAACCAATGTAGGTGGCAGTGTGGCGGCTTCGCAAGCGCCCGCGGCCAGTACTGCAATGGTTGCCAGTGCTGTAGCGGCGTCCAACAGCGGTGGCAGTGCCAACGGCGGTACCACCGGTACGACGGGTACCACCGGTACAACCGGCACGCATAACTAACAGGAACATTTGTTAGTGCAGTACAGAGTCGCCCGACGCAAGTCGGGTGACTTTGTTTTTTGGATTCGCCCTTGAATAGCGTAGTGCCATTATGACTCGTAGTGTTTATCTTTTAATGTTGGCAAGTCTCGCTTTGCAAGGTTGCATGTTTTCCCCCGGCCAGTACCTGAGCACCAGCGATATCACCCGCCAGGGTGCCAGCGAAAGCAGTCGGGTCGAGCTGATTCCGATCACCCCGAAGCTGATCGCCATGAACCGCGCCACGCAGAAGCGTGAGTCGCTGCCGGCGGAGCTGCTGGTGACGCCGGCGGAATATCGCATCGGCAACAATGACGTGCTGTACATCACCGTCTGGGATCATCCGGAGCTGACCGCCCCCTCCGGCGCGCAACAACAGATCGATGCCAACGGCCGTCTGGTGCGCTCCGATGGCACGCTGTATTACCCGTTCATCAAGGAAGTCCAGGCGGCCGGCCGGACTATCCAGCAACTGCGCGCGGACATCGAACAGCGCTTGTCGGCATTCATCGCCGAGCCGCAGGTCGACGTCGCGGTGCTGCGCTTCGCCAGCCAGAAAGTCGTGGTCACCGGCGCCGTGACGAAGGCCGGCCCGCAAGCGATTTCGACCAATCCGCTGAGTGTGGTCGAAGCCCTCGGTTCCGCTGGCATCGACACTAATAACGCCGACTTGTCGGGCCTGCTGCTGACGCGCAACGGGCGGGTCTATCCACTCAATCTCGACACGCTCAATCAGCAGGATTCCGAACTGCAGAACGTCTACCTCAAGGGCGGCGATCAGCTGTATCTGCCGTACAACGACAACAAGCGCATCTACGTCATGGGCGAAGTCAACCAGCCGCGCGCGCTGAGCTTCAAGACCGCAACCATGAACCTGTCCGACGTGCTCGGTTCGGTCGGTGGCCTGAGTCAGACCAGTTCCAACGGTAACGCGGTGTACGTGATTCGCGGCGTGGAAAATCTCGACGTCGAGCCGGCGAAGATCTATCAGCTCGAAGCCGAATCGCCGACCGCCATGGCGCTGGCCTCGCACTTTCAGGTGCGGCCGCAGGATGTCGTCTACGTCGGCCCGGCCAACGTTACGCGCTGGAACCGTTTCATCAGCCAGTTGGTGCCGTCGGCGTCGATTGTCGGCACCGGGGCTTCGGCAGCGAAGAACTGGAGCGAATACAGCAACAACAGCAAATAAGGCCGCCCGACTGTGAACCTATTGAAAGTGGGCGTCTGCCTGATGGCGGCCTCGTTGCTGTGCGGCTGTAACCCGCTGATGAGCGCATCGCTGAACAACCTCAAAGCCGCCGTCGTCGGCCCCGACGAGGTTGATGTGACAGCGGCCGAAGTCGCCGGGGTCAACTACCCGCAACTGAAACTGACCACGCCATCCGGCTCTGGTGTACTGGCGCTGGTGCGCGAGCGCGAAGACCTGGAATTCTGGGTCGCCTCCGGCAAGCAGGTGTTGCTGCTGCGCGATGGCCTCGCCGTGCGCAGTATCGGCCTCGGCCTGCAAGGTGATCTGGATGGCACGCGGCTGGCTGATGACTCGCCGTTCAAGCAAGGCCTGCATCACGTCGCCGACGGTTTCACCACTCGGCGCTGGATTGATCTGTACAAGGGCCAGGAAGTCGGCGTGATCGTCAACAGCCGCTTTTCGCGCCGTTCCACCGAGACCCTGGAAATTCTCGACAAGCCTTACTCGGTGCTGCGCGTCGATGAACAGATCGACGCGCCAGCCATCGGCCTCAGTGCGACCAACCGTTACTGGGTCGACCCGCAAGACGGTTTCATTCTGCAGAGCGAGCAACAACTGACCTCGCAACTGCGCGTGAAGCTGGTGCAATTGACTCCTGACCGCAGGCATCTGCCGTGAAGCGCTTAAGCCTAATCGCGGCGGGTTTTTTGCTGGTCGCAGGGGCGAGTCAGGCCGCCGTCATCGTGTCCGGCGACGTCGCCAATCCCGGTCCGATCGCATTGCCGCCGGGTGGACGCCTGTTCGATGTGATCAGCGAAGCCGTGCCCAATGCAGAGGGTTATTGGCTGGCGGGCGGCTTGTTGCGCCAGTCGCTGATCGAGGAACAGACACGGCTCAAGGTTGGCGTGCTGTTCGATCTCGAGGTGCTGCAACGCATGGCGACGCTGTTTGATCGGCCAAGCCGCGCGGCACTGGCACAGCGCGTTGCTGAAGAAGTCCGACAAATGCCAGTGACCGGACGGCAGATCGCTGACCTCGATCCGGTAGCGGTGGAAGTCGGCTTCGCGCGCAACATTCGTCTGGATGACGGCGATCGGCTGATCTATCCGAAACGGGTTGATGAAGTGCAGGTGTTGGGCGCGGTCACCGAGCCATGTCACTTGCCGTACCAGCCATTGCAGGAGGCCCGCGAATATCTCGAAGGCTGCTCGATTCTCGACGATGCCGAGGCTGATTACCTGTGGTTGATCCAGCCCAACGGCGTCTCGCGGCGCGTCGGCATCGCGCACTGGAATCGCGAGTCCGGGCAGTTTCCGGTGGCCGGCAGCAGGATTCTGGTGCCGATAAAAAATGATGATCTAGATCCGCCTCTTCCTGAATTGAATCAGCAGTTGGCCGAATTCATTGCCACGCAGCTGGCCGAGGTGGTTCGTTGAAGTTACGTTTTGCAGCTGTGTTGTTATTGCCCTGCGGTCTGGCTCACGCCGAGCCGCGCATCACCCAGAATGACTTCGGTGGCGCCGGTCTGTTGCAGACGCCGACGGCGCGCATGGCCCCGGCCGGCGAGCTGAGCGTCAACGCCAACCGCACCGATCCCTACAGCCGCTACAGCGTGTCGTTGCAACCGCTGGACTGGCTCGAAGGTTCGTTCCGCTACACCGCGATCACCAACCGGCCGTACGGCTCGGAGGCCCTCAGCGGCAGTCAAAGCTACAAGGACAAGGCGGTCGACGCCAAAGTGCGCCTGTGGCAGGAAAGCCACTGGGCGCCGGAAGTGGCGCTGGGCTTTCGAGATATCGGTGGTACCGGTTTGTTCTCCAGCGAATTCTTCGTCGCCAACAAGCGCTTCGACAATTTCGACTTCAGCGCCGGCATTGCCTGGGGCTACATCGGTAATCGCGGCGACTTCGACAACCCGCTGGGCTACGTCAGCAATCGCTTCGATACGCGCCCGGCGCTGGAAGGCACCGGTGACGTCAACTCCGGCTCGTACTTTCGCGGCAAGCCTTCACTGTTCGGTGGCGTGAGCTACCAGACGCCGTGGGATCGGCTGAGTTTGAAGCTTGAATTCGAAGGCAACGACTACAAGAACGAGCCGAAGGACAACGAGATCAAACAGGACTCGCCGATCAACCTCGGCGCGGTGTTCAAGGTGACCGATTCGATCGACCTGAGCGCTGCCTGGGAACGGGGCAACACGGCGATGTTCGGCGTGACCTTTCACACCAATTTCGTCAGCCGCAAGGCGCCGGCCAAGACCTACGATCCGACCCCCGAACCGCTGCCGGCGAAGGCGCCGACGACCTCGATGGAACAGGTCAACTGGGCCGATGTGTCGCGGCGTTTGCAGCAGAATGCCGGGTACAAGGTCGAGCGCATCAGCCAGCGCGATTCCGAACTGATCGTCTATGGCGAGCAGCAGCGTTATTTCCATTCGTCCAAAGCCGTTGGCCGCGCGAGCCGGATTCTCGACAACAGCGTCAACGACGACATCGACTGGTTCACCGTGGTCAACAAGCGCTACGACTTGCCGCTGGAAGAAACCAGCCTGCCGCGCCAGACCTTCCGCGAAGTGATCAACAACGAAGAACCCTTGGAGGCGCTGCACCGCACCACCGAAATCAACCCGGCGATGCCGCACAACGAGAAGACCCTCTACACCGAAGCGCCGCAGCATTTCAGCTATGGCGTGGGTCTGGGCTTCAAGCAAAACGTCGGCGGCCCGGATGGTTTGCTCTATCAATTCAGTGCTGATGCGGACGCTGAATATCGCTTCAACCGCAACACCTGGTGGAGCGGTTTGCTCAGCGCCAACCTGGTCAACAACTTCGACAAATTCGTCTATGACGCGCCGAGCGGATTGCCTCGCGTGCGCACGGATTTGCGCCAGTACCTGACGACGTCAAACACGACCATGCCGTTGTTTCAGCTCAGCCATGCCGAGCAGTTGGATAAGGATCTCTACGGCATGGTTTATGGCGGTTATCTGGAATCGATGTTTGCCGGCGTCGGTGCGGAAGTGTTGTTCCGCCCGACCGGCGAGCGCTGGTCGCTGGGCGCGGATCTGAACTGGGTGCGCCAACGTGATTTCGATCAGGGCTTTGCCTTGCGCGATTACTCGGTCGTGACCGGGCATATCACCGGCTATACCGATCTGCCGTTCGACACGCTGGCGGCGGTCAGTGTTGGTCGCTATCTGGCCGGAGACTGGGGCACGACCGTGGACATCTCGCGCGAGTTTTTTAACGGCGTGCGCGTCGGTGCCTGGGCAACCATCACCACGGCCAGTAGCGCCGAATATGGCGAAGGTAGTTTCGACAAGGGCCTGTACCTGTCGATCCCGTTCGACGAAATGATGAGCATGTCGACCATGCGCCGCGCCAATTTGGTCTGGGCGCCACTGACCCGAGATGGCGGCGCCAGACTGAGCCGCAGCTATCAACTGCACTCGATGACGGATAGCCGGGAAGGTGACATGTTCTACCGCAACTTCGAGAAGATTACCGAGTAAGCGCTGGTCTGTGAGAGCGAGCCTGCTCGCGAATGGCCCGGCACATCCAACATCTTCAGTGCCTGACACAACGCTTTCGCGAGCAGGCTCGCTCCCACAGGGTGTTGTGTTACAGCACAGTTTTCGACCCTAACCCTGATCCCTGTGGGAGCGAGCCTGCTCGCGAAGGCGCCGACACATTCAACATCGCCATCGCCTGACACACCGCTTTCGCGAGCAGGCTCACTCCTACACTTGATCGGCGTCACGCCACACATCCTGGTCATCACCCGAATCCCTGTGGGAGCGAGCTTGCTCGCGAATGGTCCGGCACATCCAATATCTCCAGTGCCTGACACACCGCTTTCGCGAGCAGGCTCGCTCCCACGGGGGCGCACCTGTAGTCGATACTGGTTACCCAAATCCCGCCCACAAAAAAGGGGACTTTCGTCCCCTTGTGATCTGCAGCGCTAAACCTCAGTAAATATCCTTCGACAACAACGTAAACGGCGTCTTCACCAGGATCTTCAGATCCAGCCACAACGACCAGCTGTTGATGTACTGCAGGTCGATCTCGACACGCTTTTGCATCTTGTCGATGGTGTCGGTCTCGCCGCGGCAGCCGCTGATCTGTGCCAGGCCAGTGATGCCCGGTTTGATTCGGTGACGCGCCATGTAAGCGAGGATCTTGCCCGAGTAGTAATTGTTGTGCGCCACCGCATGCGGCCGTGGACCCACCAGCGCCATATGCCCCTGCAACACGTTGAACAGTTGCGGCAACTCGTCCAGCGAAGTGCGGCGAATAAAACGGCCTACTGCGGTAATGCGCGAGTCATTGCGGCTGGCCTGTTTGACTTCGCGGTCATCGTGGACACGCATCGAGCGGAATTTCCAGACCTTGATCACCTTGCCGTTCCAGCCATGGCGGTCCTGCTTGAAAAATACCGGGCCGGGAGAGTTGATTTTCACCGCCAGAGCGATGATCAACAGCAGCGGACTGAGCGCGATGATCGCCAGGAATGCCACGGTTTTCTCAACCAGACTCTTGCTCAGGGCAGCGGTGGGGCGGCTGGTCAGCGGGCTTTCGTTCAGGTAAATCGCCGGCAGGCCGTCCACGACTTTCACCGAATGATTGAGCAGGGTCAGGCTGTTCAAGTCCGGCACCCACACCACATCGACGTTGGCCCCGAGCAAATCGACATACATCGCTTCGATCTTCGCGGCTTCGCACAGCGGCAGGGTAATGTAGAGGCGACGAATGTCGTGGGCTTCGATCAGCTCGAGCAACTCGTCCTGAGCGCCAACGACACGCGGTGCGTCGGAAGCGAGGACCGGTTTGTCACCGTTGCTGACCAGACCAATCAGCGGCAGGTTTTCCAGTTGGCTGAGTTTCTTCGCCAGGCCCAACGCCAGTTCGCCAGTACCGACGATCAACGTCCGGTGTTCGCTTTTACGCGAACGCTGGTAGTACTTGGAAAACGCATGCAGCGGCGCGTAGAGGAACGCCTGACCGAGGAAGCCATACACCGCCCAGCTGAGAATCACCTGACGGGAAAACAGCTCATCGGCCTGGCAGACAAACGCGATGCACGCCAGCGCGGCCATGGTCATCGACCAGCCCATGAACAAGCGGCCGAGGCCGGTCAGGTAGTTGTCGCGTTTGCGATAAACGCCGCTGAATGTGTAAGCCGGCACCGAAGCCAGGACGGCGAGGGTGGCGCACATTCGGTAGTAGAACGCGACGGTGCCGGTGTGCTGTTCAGCGAGAATGAACAGCAGTGTCACAACGAAAGCCTGTGCCAGCGCCCATTGGCCCCAAAAGGTCAGTCCCTTGAGGCCCGTGCTTCGATTAATACTGAGAGAAAGATCCATACGATATCCCCAAAAGACGTCCATTCAGGTTTCAACAGTTGAAAGCCGAGTTGTTATGCAGACTTATTGTTTTTGTTTTAGCGAGTGTCTTGAGGTAACAACATCGAGAGCCGAACTGTCGTCAGCCAATAGACTAAGTTATTGCCGGGAATGGTGTCTGACGAGTTCTAACAAGATGGCACAATGCCAACTTTTTAATATTTAAATAGAAGGTTGTTAGAAAAGGTCGTAGAGCGGGGGATGAAAAAGCGGGGACGTATTTGTTACTGTTGAAGGGTGGAGGCAGGGAAGCTTTTATTGAATCAGGGAGGGAAAACCAAACAGAGTGCTCTTCTTGTTGTTGTAGTCGCACTTTATATCTGTTTGTCTCGGTTTGAAGGTCTTCTTCGGTTACGCAACGACTTCTTGAATCAGGCAATATCCGCGATTTCTTACGGCTCGGAACAATCTCTCGCCATTACTTGCGCTCTTGAATTTATCCTGCAATCGGCTCAGGCACATTTCCAGGCCACGGTATTGCTCGGGTTCCCGACCAATGCTGATGATCAAGTCATCACGACTGACCACGCGCTCTTCATGGCTCAGCATTTTCCTGACCAGAGCGGTTTCCAGGCCAGTCAGGCTGATCGCAACATTGTCCTTGAGCAACACGCCTTGTTCATCGTCAAGATGCCAGGTGTCGCTGCAAGGCTCAGTGCTCTCGCTGATATTGGAGATATGAGCGCGTTCTGCACTGCGGGTCGGGAAGCTTTGAAACGGATTGTCTGTTTGCGCGGCTCGCCATTCATTTTCAAGAGTGGCCAGTATGCGTTGAGTATCATGTTCGATACTGCGCGCAACATTCTTTCGGCTGAGGCTTGGGTAACTGAACTCCATGACCATCGGGGCGGAAGAGGGCGAAGCAACACCTTCAACAAACATTTGTGCCTGCGACGTGCCAAACGAATTGAAACGCTCACTGGACAAGATGCTTTCCAGTTCACGTTGCGACGTTGTGCTGTGCGTCACAACAACAAAATATTTTCTGGGGAGGGTTGTACTCGTTTCCATGTCTCTCTCCTAAATACACACCAAAATTGGCTAAAAGATAAATCGGCAGGCGAGCAATGACTTCCTCGGAAGTAATCGTAGGCAGGGTTCTGGCCGAAAATGGCCATCGATAAATTCCACTCGATCTGCTGCTATGTTATGGAGTTTTATTGTTATGTGGCGTGATGCCGTGCTCATTCAAGTGCTTGAGTTTTAATAAGTATGAGGCGCAATTGAAACGATATGGCTGCATCAGACGATCCTTCGTACGTATGCAAAAGGGAAGACTGCCCGAGACTCAGGCAGTCGATATCAGGCCCCGCATCAGGCGATAGCCGTAGCCGCGGATGCTCTGAATCGCGTTTGTACCATACATGTCCTTGATTTTTCCACGCAAGCGACTGATTGATTTTTCCAGTGCCCGAGGGTCGTAGAAATTGGTGTTGAGGCCCATGATGCTGGCGATTTCATCATGACTCAGAATGTGATTGCCGGTGTGCGCAAAGGCCTCGAGGATCTTCATTTCGGCGAAAGAGATATCCAGTTTGCGCCGACTGTCCATCAGGCAGATCCGCGTCGGATCAAGCGTGAGATTGATATCTCGTTTCCCGTCTTCTCTGTTGAAGAACTCCGCGAGCAAGTCTTCGCTGTCATCGCTCAATGTGTTGAGCTTGATACAGGCATCCGCCCCGGCGAGGAAATATTTGATCTTGTTGACGGCACCGCGGCCGGTAACGACAGCGCAAATAAGTGGCTTCAAGTTGTCATCGCGCAGGGTCTGCACCAGGGCCAGATTTTCTTCGATGGCTTGTGGACTATCGATGATGACGAAAATGGCGCGATAGGAACCTATGTAGCCGTGCTGTTTATATGAACTAGTGAAAGCACCTGTTTCCAGGGTCATATCGGGTTGCACGTGCTTTGCGATCAGCGATCTCAAATGATCAGCCACACCCAGTGTACGACCCAGCGCAAGAACACCGGATTCATCATTTGTCGGGCGCGGACTTCTCGTCGCCAAGTTCCCTGAGAGCATCATGCGTTGACTCGAATTAGGTGCTGACATCGGGATGTTAAAGCACCGGTTCTCATCTGTGACTGACAATTGGTAACATTTGTGCGGATTTTAGACGTGTCTCCCGAGTTTTCTAACAATAACTAAGCTTTTCAGGCTTTTAGTTGATTTTCTCGGGCTTGTGAACTAATGCGTAAGTGATGGCTATATGCAATGGTGCCACTATTTTGAGCTTGTGGCGATGGCTTTGTCTATGTCCTTTTGCCATTGATTGGCCATGTCAACAATGTGTGAGGTTGATCACACTTCATATCTGAACTGAAATATTTGTAGTAATAGATGTAAATTTTTTCCGTTTAGTTCGTCGGCCGACGATTACTAACATGACTTGAGTGTGGCAGTCCGTTAGACCTATTCTTCGAAATCAAAAGATCGCAGCCTTCGGCAGCTCCTACATGGAAATGCATTCCAAATGTAGGAGCTGCCGAAGGCTGCGATCTTTGGATCTTCATATGCGCCAATTGTGTAACTCAGATACTCAACCCCTGAGTGTTATTGACTGGTCGCTCACCCTGAGTGCTCTGACGGAGGATTAATGGATTTCTGGACCCTTTTCCAGGTGTTGATATTAGGCGCGGTAGAAGGCTTGACCGAGTTCTTGCCCATTTCAAGTACCGGCCACCAGATTATTGTCGCCGACCTGCTCGAGTTTGGCGGCGAACGCGCGATGGCGTTCAACATCATTATTCAACTGGGGGCCATTCTTGCTGTGGTCTGGGAATTTCGTCCGAAGATCTTCGAAATCGTCAAAGGCCTGCCCACCGAGCGCAACGCGCAACGTTTCACCCTTAATCTGCTGATCGCGTTTTTCCCGGCCGTTATCCTCGGCGTGTTATTCGCCGACGCGATTCATGAATACCTGTTCAACCCGATCACCGTTGCGGTGGCCCTGGTTGTTGGCGGCATCGTCATGTTGTGGGCCGAACAGCGCAGCCATGTAGTCAGCGTCGAACATGTCGACGACATGCGCTGGTCCCACGCGTTGAAGGTCGGTTTCGTACAATGTCTTGCGATGATTCCCGGCACCTCGCGTTCCGGCTCGACCATCATCGGCGGGCTGCTCTTCGGCCTATCGCGCAAAGCCGCCACCGAGTTCTCGTTCTTCCTCGCCATGCCGACCATGGTTGGCGCCGCCGTTTATTCCGGCTACAAATACCGCGACCTGTTCCAACCCAACGACCTGCCAGTCTTCGCCCTCGGCTTCGTCACCGCGTTCATCTTCGCCATGATCGCCGTACGCGGCTTGCTCAAGTTTATTGCCAACCACAGCTATGCCGCGTTCGCGTGGTACCGGATCGGTTTTGGATTGTTGATTCTGGCGACGTGGCTGTTTGGTTGGGTCAACTGGACCGCCGCAGCGGCCGCCTGATCACTGCGCGCTGATCAACGCCGCCACGGCGAGATCGTTTAACGTCGAATCCGACGACTCCTGACGAAAGCGCTGCAAGGCCGAGGTGAAATACGCGGCTTGCAGCATGCCGTCGCTGGCCAGATAGAGTCGCGCGTCTTCTTGCTCCTCGGCAGAGTAAACACGCTTGTGACTGTCGGTCGTTTCCTGGCTAGACGAAATAGGTGCGAGGATTAAAGACACCAAAGTGAAGCCGGAAAGCTGCGTCACCTCCCACGGCGTATCGGTACGGCCCATGCAAAAGCCATCGCAGTGCGCATAAACGTCGGAAGTGAAGCTGAACAAGGCGAGGAGGGTGAAACGCTTGAAACCTGAAAAAGTAAACGCGGGCATAAACAAAAGACATCCTGTCAGTACATCAAAATACTGGGCAACGCTCATGCGCCGCCCGCACACTCAAACCATCAATCAACGCCCTTCAAGCAACGCAGCCGCCTGATCCAGCAACGCCAGCGGATCCTTGGCCTTGTGAATATCCACCGACAACAACTGACGAAACTTGCGCGCCCCGGGGAACCCTGTGCCCAGGCCCAGCACATGCCGAGTGATGTGATGCATCGCACCACCGGCCAGCAAATGCTCGGCGATATAAGGCCGCAATTGCGCCAGCGCCTCAGCCCGACTGATCACCGGCGCCGAACTGCCGAACAACTGCTGATCCACCTCCGCCAGCAAATACGGATTGTGATAAGCCTCACGCCCCAACATCACGCCGTCGAACGTCTGCAGATGCTCATGGCAGGCCTCCATGGTCTTGATCCCGCCGTTCAGCACAATCTCCAGCTCCGGAAAATCCGCCTTCAACTGCGCCGCGACGTCATAGCGCAACGGCGGAATGTCGCGATTCTCCTTCGGCGACAACCCTTCGAGGATCGCAATCCGCGCATGCACGGTAAAACTCGTGCAGCCGGCATCGCGAACAGTGCCGACGAAATCGCACAACTCGGCATAACTGTCGCGCCCGTTGATGCCGATCCGGTGCTTAACCGTCACCGGAATCGACACCGCATCACGCATCGCCTTCACACAATCGGCCACCAACTGCGGATGCCCCATCAGGCACGCGCCGATCATGTTGTTTTGCACACGATCACTCGGGCAGCCGACGTTCAGGTTCACCTCGTCGTAATCGTGCTCCTGAGCCATGCGCGCGCAGGCGGCGAGATCGAGCGGAACACTACCACCGAGCTGCAACGCCAGCGGGTGCTCGGCTTCGTTGTGACGCAGGAAACGTTCGTGATCACCGTTGAGCAATGCGCCAGTGGTGACCATTTCGGTGTAGAGCAGGGCGTTCTTCGACAGGAGGCGTAGGAAGAAACGGCAATGGCGGTCCGTCCAATCCATCATCGGGGCGACGGAGAAGCGGCGGGAGAGTGTGACGGGTTGTAGGGACATGTGAGGAATCTGGATCAAGAAGGCGAAGGCGCAAGAGTTTATCAGGTCTGCGAACAGGCAAAGGCTTGCGAGGCGCTGTTTGTGGTTTGAACTGGGCTCCGACGCGCTCGGCCTGATGGGAGGAAGTGTATTTCTGCCTGTTTTCTGTCCTTCAGTATGCGTTTAAACGATTGCGCAGGCGCTTGTTTAAATCTGACTGGTGAAAGTTATCCGAAGCCTACCTTGTCTTGCGCCTCCCCCTACACCTAAGACAGAATCCGCCGGCTTGTGCGTCTAGCCTGCGGGTTTTATCGTCTCCGGGTCACTGAAAACAGTGATCGGGTTTGGTAGCCCGCTCCGTCAGAAGCACAAGACTACTGTCTTGCGATGACGTTTCTCGTCTTCGTTTTATGGTGGTCATGCGCGGGGCGTCTTCGGATGCGCCGGGGTTCCTGACGACCGGTCTACCAACCTGCGTATGGCCTCCACCCTTCGTTTGGTAGCGAGAGTGATGGCTCCTTTTCGTTAATCCGTCAGGAGTTACACCATGTTCAAACCAACACCCAACCCGCCAGAAACCGACCCCGCATCCCCCTACGAATCCGCCAATTCCAAAAAACTCCACGAAGCCGCCGAGCGCGCGCTTGATCACTATCTCCTTCCCGCCAGCCTAATCAGGGCCAGCACCGATGCGCCCGAACGCATGTACCTCGCCAATCCCAAGTACGACATGGAATCCCTGTTGGCCAATGCCTGCGAAACCCTGGGTTCTGCCTCCGAAATGCTCAACAACTTTGCCGCGACGCTGGATAACTCGCGCCGCAAATCTGCGCTAGGCATTGCGCAGGTGGTGATGTTGGCGGAGTTGGCGGTGAATCAGGCGTTGGATAAGGTTGAAATCAAGCCGTAAACCCGTGTCCCTCTGTGGCATGCGGCACGCCGTTGCTGCAGAGGGGCGGGGTTCTGCATTGACATTTTCATCGTCTTTTCACGCCGATAGCGATGTGCCACAAATCATGATGGCAATGCGTCATCACGCCGCTCAAAAAGTTCAACGATTATACAAAAATATAAAGTTGTACAAGTTTTCCCAAAATTAATAGCATCCCTCCAGACACCTTTGCTGAAACGATAAATCCAGCGTGCAAATGCTCTGTTTGCGAGGTGAAGGGTTTGTCTGCCGGTGCTCGCGTCGGGTCTCTTTTCGACGCTTCAACAGCATCGGCATTTGCATCTCCGGGACAGCTGGAGCGTCCCGTATTACGCCTTGGATGACGACCCCCGAATGTCTGGACGGTGACTGTGGTTACCGGAGATCAATTTTTGTGCCTGGCGTTTCGCGTCAGGACGTTTGAGGCTGAATATGGCAGTAGCATCGAATTTCCTCGGTGACATCAAAGTTTCCCGCAAGCTGGGAACCGGCTTCGGCATTCTTCTGCTGGCCGTTTTGGCGGTTGCCTTCATTGGCTATAACAGCAACAGCGTGCTGGTTGATCGCTTGAGTACGACGCGCCTGATCGGCACGTTGAATGACGCTACGCAAAATATGCGTCTGTCCGAGAAACAGTACGAAGCCGCCGCTGACGCAGCCTTCGCCGAGTCCTATAACGCGCAGTTGAATGTCTTGCAGGGCCTTGTGGGCAAGGCGCTGGATACGTTGACCCGCGCTGAAAACCAGCAAGCCCTGAAGGCGCTGCAAACCACGATTGTTGCCTACGACCAGAAGGTGAAACGGCTGATCGCTGCCGACCAGTCGACCACGGATGCGTTGAAACCGCTGACGGCGCTGTCGGACAAGTACGCGCAAACTTTTGCCGGCATGCTTGAAGGCACCACGACCAGTGCACTGGCGTCTGCCGATGGTGAACGCGTTCGGGAGCTGCGTACGGTGGCCGACTTGCGCAATGGCATGACCACGTTTCGCCTGATGTTGCGTCGTTACATTGCGGTGCCCAACGACGTGAACAAAAAACTGCTGATGGAAACCATCGATACCTTCTTGAGTGATATCAGCAAGGCGCGCACCAGCCTGCCGACGGCGCTGTCGAGCCAACTGGAAGAAGCCCACGCCGGCATGCGGCGTTATCGCGAAGTACTGGTGGAAGTGGCCGGGCTGTTTGAGCAGAAGCAGAACATGCGCGAGCAGGTCGACCAGGAAAGCAAGGCGATGGACAAGATCATGAGTGGCCTGATGGACACCCAGCAGCGCCTTGCACATGAGGATCAGCATTCGGCTTTTATTCAGATGGCGGTATTGACTGCGCTGGCGCTGGTGATCGGGCTGTTGGCTTCGGTGGTCATCTCGCGCCAGATTACTGCGCCGCTGGCGCTGACGGTTGATCTGGCGCGACGGATTGCCAAAGGCGACCTGACGGTCCAGGCCAGGTCTGCGCGCAAAGATGAGTTGGGCGATCTGCAAAATGCGATGCAGGAGATGGCGCAGAACCTGAACACGCTGGTGCAAGGTATCGGCAATGGCGTCACGCAGATTTCCACCTCTGCGGAAAAGCTCTCGGCCATGAGCGAGCAGACCAGCGCAGGTGTACGTCAGCAAAAAAGCGAAGTGGATCAAGTTGCCACGGCGATGCACGAAATGGCTTCGACGGTGCAGGAAGTTGCGCGTAACACCACCGATGCCTCCGCTGCCGCGACCCTCGCCGATCAGCAGGCGCGCCACGGCAGCACGGTGGTGAAGCAGGCGACGGTGCAGATCAGCGAACTTGCCATGGCCATTGAAGAGTTGGGCGGTGCGATGAATGTGCTGACTCAGGACAGCGAGCAGATCGGCAAAGTCATCGATGTGATCAAAGCCGTCGCCGAGCAGACCAATCTGCTCGCGTTGAACGCCGCTATCGAAGCCGCGCGGGCGGGTGAGCAGGGTCGTGGTTTTGCTGTGGTAGCAGACGAAGTGCGCTCGCTGGCGCAGCGCACGCAGGACTCGACCAAGGAAATCGAAGCGCTGATCGTCACCCTGCAACAAGGCACGCAAGCGGCTGCGACGCTGATGACCTCAAGCCGCGAACGCACCCTCGATACGGTGGTACTGGCGCAGAAGGCCGAATTGGCGATTACCGAGATCAATCAGTCCATCGGTACGATCCAGGAAATGAGTCTGCAGATCTCGGCCGCCGCCGAGCAGCAAAGTGCCGTGGCCGACGAAATCAACCGCAGCATTGTCAGTGTGCGTGATGTGGCTGACCAGTCGGCTGTCGCCAGCGAAGAAAGCGCGGCGGCGACGATCGAGTTGGCGTCACTGGGGCAGGACCTGCAGCGAATGACCGCGCATTTCCGCACCTGATCATTTTAACGTCGAGCGCGCGGCGCCTTTGCATATTCAGGCGCCGCAGGGCTGCAGTTGTTGCCTGGTTTGCAGATGACGCAATCCTGCAACTGATCATTTATCACCATGGAAGGTTACAACCCGTTATCAGGGGTGTCATGACCGACTTTCCAAAATCATTCGCGTCTCCCGGTGGCTGCCAGGGCTGTAGAAACAAAGGTGTGCCAGAGATGGATTTCGCCTTCGCTTTCCAGCCCATTGTGGATCTGCGCGATCAAACGACGTTTGCCCATGAAGCGTTGGTTCGCGGCGTAAACGGTGAAGGTGCCTTGTCTGTCCTGGAGCAGGTGGACGATCAGAACCGTTACCGATTCGATCAACTGTGTCGAGTGCGGGCAATTTCCACCGCGGCTGACTTAGGCATGACGCAGTACCTGTCGATCAACTTTCTGCCGAATGCCGTTTACCGGCCGGAGATGTGTATTCGCAGCACATTGGAAGCGGCGCGCACATACGGCTTTCCGCTGGAGCGGCTGATCTTCGAAGCCGTGGAAGGCGAGCACGTTGAAAGCAACAAACACTTGATGAATATCTTGCGTGAGTATCGTGAGTTTGGTTTCAAGACGGCCATCGACGACTTTGGCGCAGGCTATTCCGGCCTTAACTTGTTGGCGGATTTTCAACCGGACCTGATCAAGCTGGATATGGCGCTGATCCGCAATATTCACCGTGACCGCGTACGCCAGACCATCGTGCGCAACGTGGTCAACATGTGCAGAGAGTTGGGCGTGGAAGTGATCGCCGAGGGCATAGAAAATGCCGAGGAAAGAGACTTTCTCGCCGATTGCGGCATTTATCTGATGCAGGGCTACTGGTTTGCCAGGCCCTCGTTCAAATCGTTGGCGCAGATCTCGACGAGTGCGTGGCTGGGGAGATCATCCAATCCGCGCTCTTATGCAAAACATTGACCGCCACCGACACTGGCTGCCGTCGGTGCCATGCGCCTGAATGCCGGTTGTTCTGCGGTCACGGATTGCGTCGGGTTTCCAGCAGCGTAAATAACCCCATGCCTGCGAGCATCGCCAATACGAAAACCATTGCCTGCCAGTGGCCCGTCAACAGGATGGTCACTGCCGGGCCAGGGCAGATGCCGGCTATCCCCCAACCGACGCCGAACAGCAGGCCGGCCAGGAATGCATTCAGTTTGAGCACGTTCAGATTCCCGACACCGCGTGCATTGAGCGAACCGTTCCCTCAACGCGCGCGGTGGCCGGGTTAAGTGGCTTACTGCGGCACCGCAATCCACTCACTCAACGTCTGCTGATACTTGCCAGTGACCTTGCTCAAGTGCAGCCACTGATCGACATACAGTTTCCAACTCATGTCATCGCGCGGCAGCAAGTAAGCCTTCTCCCCGTACTGCATGTACTTATGCGGATTCACAGCGCACAACCCCGGTTTGAGTTTCTGCTGATACAGCGCTTCCGAGGCGTCGGTGATCATCACGTCGGCTTTGTTGTCGAGCAGTTGCTGGAAGATCGTCACGTTGTCGTGCAGGGCCAGTTGCGCTTTGGGCAGGAAGGCGTGGACGAAGGCTTCGTTGGTGCCGCCGGCAGGTTCCACCAGGCGCACGTTGGGCTGGTTGATCTGGTCGATGGTCTGGTATTTGGACTGGTCGGCGCAGCGCACCAGCGGGATCTTGCCGTCGGTGTCGAGGGTGTTGCTGAAGTAGGCTTTTTTCTGCCGTTCCAGTGTGACTGAGATGCCGCCCATGCCGATGTCGCATTTGCCGGCCTGCATGTCGGGCATCAGGGTTTTCCAGGTGGTCTGCACCCATTGCACCTTGACGCCGAGGCTGTCGGCCAGGGAGCGGGCCATGCTGATGTCGATGCCTTCGAAGTCGCCGTCGCTGCGCTTGAAGGTGTAGGGCTTGTAATCGCCGGTGGTGCAGACGCGCAACTGGCCTTGTTGCTGAATGCTGTCGAGGTGGGACGTGGCGGGGTCGGCGTGAGCGCCAGTCGCCAGGGTCAGCAGGCCGCCGAGGATCATCGTGCTTTTTAGTGTTGTCATTGAGATCGGGCTTCTGAAAGGGAAGGTGGCCCAGTGTAGTGAAAGCCTTCCACGGGTGTCATCCCGGGTCCGGACTCAATGTGCCCAGCCACGCCACCAGCGCCACGATCAAAAGGGCAAGGGCCAGCTCCATCACCACACTGCGCCGCAGCGCGTTCGCGGCGATGAGGTGCTGGCCGTCGCGCAGCGATTGTTGCAGTGACGGTCCAAGATGAAAGCGGTTCAACGCAGCCAGCACCAGCATCACGGCAAACGCCAGCACCTTGATCGTCAGCAGCTGCCCGTAGGTCCCGAACAGCACTCCGTCGAGCCTTGGGCCAACGATGAAGAGATAATTCATCACGCCGGTGACCGACACCGTCAGCACGATCAACGCGCCCACCCATTCGAAGCGTTTCACTGCATCGGCGATCAAGCGAAGGCGTGTATCACCGATCCGCCCGCTCACCATCAACACCAGCGCCAGCAAGGCACCCAACCACGCTCCCGCCGCAAGCAAGTGCAAGATGTCGCTGAGAAAGTGCCAGAACCGCAGCCATCCTTCGTCCATCGCGCCATGCCCGCTCCACGCCAGCGAAGCGAGGGCAATGGCGCCTGCCAACGACGCTGGCCAAAGACCCGGTCGGATCACCACGATGGCCAACGCTGTCATCCGCAGCACCCACGCCAGGCCGACGTCCGTGTCCAGCAGCATCATCTGCAGGTGTGGCCACAATGCCGCGAGCTGTGTTTCGCCACTCATGGCGCGGGTCATCAGCACCAGCCCGGCCACTGACAGCAATGCCCCTGTCACTGCCATGCCGCGCAACAACGGACGGAACCGCAGCAGCGCGTTGAAGCTGTACAAGCCAAACAACGCCAGCCCGAACAACAGCAGCAAATCCACATACAAGGCGAACCGCAGGATGATGTTGAGCAGGTCCGCCATTGTTCACTTCACTTTGAACGTGACGTTACCGGTGATCGGGTGCGTGTCGGCGGACACCGCGCGCCACTGCACCTGATAGGTGCCGGCAGGCAGCGGGGCGAGCGGGGTGATCAGCATGGTTTTCGGATCGCTGCTGGCGCTGACCTTGGCTTTCATCGGCATCGGCGAGTGAGCCATGCCGCCCATTTCGGTCATTACCAGTTTGGCCCCGGAGAATTGCGTGACCAGGTTCTCGGAAAAGTGCAGCTCGATCCTGTTCGGCGCGGCACCTTCCGCGCCTTCGGCCGGCGTTGACGAAAGCAGTTTCGGGTGGGCCTGGGCGAGGGTGCTCAGGAGTAATCCGCTGGCGAATATCAGGGGCAGGGTCAATGTGCGCATGCAAGGTCTCCGGTTTGTTTTTGTAGAAGAATTCAGAACCACAGCCTGACGCCGAGGACGAGGCGCGCCTCACTGCGATCCTCGTCTTCTTCGCGGGCGTAGTCGGCGGTGTTGCCGTAAGTGCGATTCCACGTCACGCCGATATAAGGCGCGAATTCGCGGCGGATTTCATAGCGCAACCGCAGGCCTGCCTCGGTATTGGACAACCCTGAGCCGATGCCTCGCTGCGGATCGTTTTTGCCGTAGATGTTGAGTTCTGCGGTCGGCTGCAGGATCAGTCGGTTGGTCAGCAGGATGTCGTAGTCGCCCTCCAGGCGTACCGCACTCTGGCCGCCCTCGCCAATGAAAGCCGTGGCTTCGGCCTCGAAGTTGTACAGCGCCATGCCTTGCACGCCGAACGCGGCCCAGGTTTGCGGTGCGCCGGGTTTGAAGTCCTGACGCACGCCGCTGACCACGTCCCACCATGGTGAAATCGCGTGGCCCCATAGCGCTTGAATTTCCGCGTCTTCAGTCTTGCCGTTGTTGCGCTCGCCTTCAGAGCGCAGCCACAGCCGATCGGTATCCCCGCCGATCCAGCCGGACAGATCCCAGGCCAAAGCGCTGCCGTCATCGGCGTTCTGCCATTCGAGTTTGTCGGCAAGAAAGTAACTGTTGATGACGCTGTCATGCACCTGATGACCGCCGGGGCTGGTGAACACCGCAGCGCGGTCGGCGTCGGTCACGGGCGCAATCGGCGTGCGGCTTTCGCTGGGCGCGGCGGGCTGCATCATGCCGTCGTCCATGCTTTGCATTGCCGAATGATCCATCCCGGGCATCTGGCTGTGGTCCATGCCGTGCATGGCGTCGGCAGCCATGGCAGAGGTGCCGGCGAGCAGCAGCGAAAACACGCTGAGTCGAGTCATGATCGGCCTCTTCATTCTTCCACCCGCACTTCGCGGAACATGCCCGTTTCCATGTGATAAAGCAGATGACAGTGATAGGCCCAGCGGCCGAGGGCGTCGGCGGTGACGCGATAGCTGCGGCGGCTGCCGGGCGGCATGTCGATGGTGTGTTTGCGCACCTGAAAGTTGCCGTTTTCGTCTTCCAGATCGCTCCACATCCCGTGCAGGTGGATCGGGTGGGTCATCATGGTGTCGTTGACCAGTACCAGGCGGATGCGCTCGCCGTATTTCAGACGTAGAGGCTCGGCATCGGAGAATTTGATGCCGTTGAACGACCAGGCGAATTTCTCCATGTGGCCGGTCAGGTGCAGCTCTATCGTGCGGCTCGGATCGCGGCCGTCCGGGTCTTCGAAGGTGCTGCGCAGGTCGGCGTAGGTCAGCACTCGGCGGCCGTTGTTGCGCAGGCCGAGGCCTGGGTCGTCGAGCTTTGGCGCGGTGATCATGGCCTGCATGTCCACCAGCGGATTATTGTTTTCACTGTCGGGATGGGCTTGCATCGGGCCCATGCTGGAGTGATCCATGGCGCTCATGTCCATGCTGCCGTGATCCATGCCGCCCATGCCCATGTCGTCCATGCTCACCAACGGACGCGGATCCAGCGCCGGCACTGCTGCCGACATGCCGGGGCGTGTGGCGAGAGTGCCACGGGCGTAACCGCTGCGATCCATCGCCTGAGCGAAGAGGGTGTAGGCCTCGGTTGCAGGTTCAACGATCACGTCATAGGTCTCGGCCACGGCAATGCGCAGTTCATCGACGCTGACCGGTTTGACGTGCAGGCCATCGGCAGCCACCACCGTCATCTTCAGTCCCGGAATGCGCACATCGAAATAGGTCATGGCCGAGCCGTTGATCAGGCGCAGGCGCAGTTTTTCGCCGGGACGGAACAGCCAGGTGAAGTTGTCATCGGGGGCCTGGCCGTTGATCAAAAAGGTATACGTGGCGCCACTGACGTCGGCGATGTCGGTGGGGTTCATGTTCATTTGCGCCCACATCGTGCGATCGGCAACCGTGGCGCCCCAGCCTTTTTCACTGACATCGTTGATAAAGTCGCCGACGGTGCGTTTGTGGAAGTTGTAGTAGTCGGACTGTTTTTTCAGAGTCTTCATCAGTCTGGCCGGGTCTTCGTCGGTCCAGTCGCTGAGCATTACCACGTAGTCGCGATCGTACTGGAACGGTTCCGGCTCTTTGGCCTCAATGACCAGCGGCCCGTAGACGCCGGCCTGCTCCTGTAAGCCGGAATGGCTGTGATACCAATAGGTGCCGTGCTGCCGGACCTTGAATTGGTAGACATACACGCCGCCCGGTTCAATGCCGTGGAAACTCAGGCCCGGTACGCCGTCCATGTTCGCCGGCAGCAGAATGCCGTGCCAGTGAATCGAGGTGTCGGCGGTGAGCCGGTTACGCACCCGCAGTGTCACGGTATCGCCTTCGCGCCAGCGCAACAGCGGGCCGGGCAGGCTGCCATTGATGGTCATCGCTGTGCGTGCCGAACCCGTGAAATTGACCGGAGTTTCGCCGATGAACAATTCGAATTCGTTGCCGCTCAGTTCGTTGACGGGCGCGGCGCCGTTCAGCGCCCAGACCGGTGTCCGCCAGAGCCCGAGGCCACCGAGCAAGCTACCGGCGGCCAGGCCTTTGACAAAAGTGCGTCTTGTGAGAATGGAAGGCATGCGCAGGAAATCCCCGTCTGGCTCATGACAGAGAGACTAGCCAGCCCCGGCTTTCAGTTGGCTGAGGCAAACATTACAGTTTTGTCAGTTAACCCGGGCGGCTTACAGGCTCAACCCTTGCTGCACCACCTGCAGCAGATTGTTTTCCGTCAGCGCGATCGCATCCAGCTCCTGGCCGGTCTCGATAGTCTGCAACCACCAATGGCTTTCGCCATGCTCGTCAACCGTGCGCAGCAACGACTGATCACGCCCCGGCACCTTGATCTCGACACGTCCGCAACCGTCCTCGGTAAACCGCGCAATCGGATCGAAAATCAGACTGTGATCGTTCGCTTCGATCACCAACTGATCGATTGCGTAATCGTGGCTCTCGCCGTCCGGCGAACTTTCGCAAACGTGCGTAGGATTTCGCCGAATCTTCAGTCCTACTTCGGTGACTGGCTGTAGCCAGGCTCCGATGCGGTGGTACAAGTCGTACACCTGAGCAGGCCAGCAATCGATTTCCAGCGCCGCATCAGCCTGGGTATGCCGTGTCTGCTTGAGTCTGGCGGCGAGTTCGTCTGCTTTACTCATGTCGGTTCCCTTGTTGGATGTCTGCCTGTTCAGCGTAGACCTTCGCACGGCGCAGGGCCTTGCCTTGCGTCATGCGCTTGCAATACAAGCGTGTCGAAATCAGCACTGGCCAGGTCTGGCCAACAACGAAAACCACGGACGCAGGCGTCCCAAGGAACGGGTTAATGAAAAAGCTGTTTACAATTCTGGCGCTGATCGCGCTGACGGCCGGTAGCATCGGCATGAGTTCGGCGCGTCAGCCGGAGTCGAACAAAGCTCAGGCGGAATCGGTGGCGGGGGTGTTCGACTACTACCTGCTGGCGCTGTCCTGGTCGCCGACTTTTTGTCTGTCGCACAAGGACGACGCGCAGTGCACCGGCAAGGGTTATGGTTTTGTCCTGCACGGTTTGTGGCCGCAATATGCCAAGGGCGGCTGGCCGCAATCCTGCCCGCCGCTGACAACGCTATCGGCGGCAGAAACCAGCAAGGGCCTGACGATGTACCCGACGAAAAAACTCCTCGATCACGAATGGGCCAAGCACGGCACCTGCAGCGGTCTCGGCGCGGAGGGCTATCTGGACAAGTCCGATCAGGCCCTCGGCGCGGTGAATATTCCGCAGGCGTTACAGCCGTTCGGCTCGACGTCGTACTACTTCGAAGCGCAGGAGATTGTCGATCTGTTTCGCAAGGCCAATCCGGGTATTCCCGAAGACGGAATTGCGGTGGTTTGCAGCGGCCCGCAGCTGTCGGAAGTGCGGGTGTGCATGGACAGGGATTTGCAGTTCGGCGCGTGTGGCAAAGGGGTGAAGACGCAGTGCCGGGCGGGGGATATTCGGGTGCCGCCGGTACGGTGAGCATCCGTAACGGCCCAGGAAAAGAGGCGCTCGCATGAGCGCCTTTTTTTTGCCTGAAGATTTGAAGGGGAGGGCAAATTCGCGCATGCTGAGCGCCTCAAAGGATCTGCACGACACATTGCAAGGAGCTGTTCATGAGCGGAAAACCCGCTGCCCGCGTCACCGACCCCACCGCCTGCCCGTTGCCGGGACACGGCACCAACCCGATCGTCAGCGGCTCGCCGAATGTCAATTTTGATGGACTGGCGGCTGCGCGCATGACCGACAAGTCCGCTTGCGGCAGTGCGATCAGCGGCGCTGTATCTGGCACCGTGTTCATCAATGGCTTGAACGCGGCGACGCTGGACAGCACCGGTGGCCACGGCAATGTCGTCATCGGCGGTTCAGGCACGGTGATCATTGGCGACACCGTAGTCGCGGCGCCTTTCAGTGGTCTGCTGCCGATGCCGGTGCACTTCACCGACAAGTTGAAACTGGTCAACGATGTAACTGGCGAACCGATGCCCAACCATCCCTATATGATCCAGCGCGCCGACGGGCGCATGGAGCATGGCGTGTCTGATGCCGACGGGTTTACTCACGAAGCCAGTTCGCACCTGCCTGAAACCATCAAGCTGTTTCTGGAGGAGTGAGGCAATGGCTGCGGAGACGGTAACGTGCGCGAAGGGCAACACTTACAAGCTGCACAAGGAGCATACGCTGACCGACAAGAAGGATGTCAGCGCCAAGCCTGTGCCGGTGGAAAGTACCAAGGCGATCGTGCTTTTTATTGGTGGGGCCGGGGATAAGGAGAGTTATTACTTCTCTGGGCCGTATCGAAATATACAACGGGCGTGGCTGGACTTTAATAAGCGTGCTGAGTCGTTACAAGATGAGGGGAAATACAAGTCGGAGTGGCTGGGCTACAACGAGGTCAGAGGCAAGTCAGATATTCAGCGACATGTTTTGAGTCTGATACCGTACAAAAGCTGCCCTATCTACATTATTGGACATAGTCTTGGGGGGTGGAATGGGGCGCACCTTACGAGAATAATGTCGGAGTGGGGGTACAGAGTGCCTATGCTGATTACTTTGGACCCTGTCGGTGAAGGCGCATTGGTGTGGGTAGGCTCGGATATCTATCGTGAGCGTCCCGAGCCCATTGCGGAGGATTGGATAAACGTCAGAGCGATGCCTACTCAAAGAGATCCTTCAGATGGTGTAGCGGATTTTGGCGAAAAATGGCTCATATCTTGCGGTCCTTCCCTTAATGCTAACGTAGATACCAATCATGCAGACGCTAAAGGTCTATTTGTCGCACCTATCTCTGGAGCTAAATCCGCAAGCGATTTGTTGTTCGAATCAGTCATGAGGGAGTTTTCGTGATGTGCAGATTTTTGCTTTGCGCATTGTTAGCCGTTTGTTCCGGCTGTGCGAAAGACCATGCGAAGCCTCCAGCAAATTTGAATTATGTGTCGGTCGAAAGAGAAAGTTTTCGGTTGTACGCTATCCGATATCAATCGGACGTTGATGTTCTGGATCTTTTTAATCGTGGAGAGGGAGTCGGTATGGCGTCAGGGACGCTTGAGTGTGCATTGGCGGATGACCATGATTTCTCGGTTGATAAAGCAATGCAATTTTCTGCCGTAGGTTTGATTGATTCAGACGTGAGCAAGAGAGAGAAAGAGAAATCTTCCTATCTCACCAGCGCGTTTCTGGTTGAAACCTCCAGCGACCGTAGTTCACAACGTCACCTGTCAACAACGGAGCTAAATAACCTCCTATACAATAAAACCCAAATCCCCTGCAAAGTCGTCATCACCGCCTTTGGCTACAAAACCTACTACTCAAACACCATGAACATCCCCACCGCCGACCTGCTCCGCGAAATCAACAAACCCGAATAAAGATCGCCGGGGGACTCAGGCAAATCCCCCCGCATCCACCCCCAATTCCCCACGCAAAAACTCCACCAGCCCCCGCTGCAAGCCGCTCAACACTCCCTCGCGGCTGACC
>NZ_JAFGYL010000023.1:0-86928 GCF_017491835.1 Pseudomonas sp. 67(2021) | reverse complement strand
ATGCGCTGAGCCACTGGCTGCTCAACGTCAGCCTTGGGAAAAAAATGTGATCCGAGCAAGAAAGCCAAAGCCGCTGCGTTTGCAAGCAAGAGGGTGCTGTTCATGGCACGACGCTCCAAATTGTTCTTTTTGATAGAACAGGCATAGCAGCCGCCGTGCCAACAGTGTAACGGCTGATAAGTCCTTTAAAAACAAGGGTTTGGTATGTTTTTTCCGGCGACGCTGATTGCAATCTGCAATGACCGCATTTCCGCGCAGTGCAATTTGCCCGGTAAAAGTTCCCGCAATCTTCCAAGGCGCTTGCCTACACTTAAAAAGCCCTACGGACGACATGACAAAACAGGGGCTGGCCGTTAACATGCACGCCGTCTGTCGCACCGTGTACAGGACGCGTCGATCAGTGTCTCAGTAGCTCAATTGGATAGAGCATCCCCCTCCTAAGGGGAAGGTTGCAGGTTCGAACCCCGCCTGGGACACCATATAATTCAACGCTCGCAGCCATTTTTTTAATTCGCGGATGGTGGCTGTGACAGCAGCATGACAGCGACAGGCTTTGTAGTCGGCCTTTTTTAGTCTGTGATCGGGTGACTATTTCTCCAAGTTCATCGAGCGCATAAGTAGCCCACGCTCGCGGGTGTACGCGCCGCGGATCTCTTCGCTTACAAACTCATCTTTCTTCGGTACGGCTCTTTTAGGCAGCTGCTCGTCTGCATATTGTTTTAACTGCGGAAAAACCCATTCTTTGTCCGCCGGGTCGGTAACGTTGTCCTTGAAAATGAAGATGTCTTTCTTCAGCGCTTCCATCCGAGCGATCAGCCGACTTGGATCAGCAGCACCAGATTCGCGCTTGATGAAGTCGATCTCATCGACGATTTTTTTCAGTGTTCCACATACGCCGGTTCGTGCTTCCGTACGCAACACGCAATCATGGCGAGATTTCGTCAGAAACAAGCTTTCTGATACCGCATAATCCGACACTCGCTTCGAGTCTGCTGCAAACAGCTCTACACCCTGCCGGAAATCAGGATACTGAGCTATCCCCGCGTACAGGGTCCCCAGTATTGTGAGATAAATTTTGAGCGATCCTTCCTTGAGCTCAACTTCGGTGCCGACGTCTTTGTAGAGAAAGAACTCCGCTCTCACACCGAGAAAACTCTCCAACTCTGCTTTGAGGGCGGCCTCGTCCAAGTTCTCTGGCACAGGGTCAATGTGTAAGTACGCTTGGCATATGATGCTTTTGTTGATGTAGTCGGCCATTGAACTTCCTTTCTCTTGGGCGGAAAAGCATTGCTCAACACATTAAGGGGCTAGTCCATCATTTAGCAATCGCTGCGAGGTCTCGAATGCGGAGAACCGTCGTGGTCGAACAGCTGGCGTGCCTGGCTGTTGCGCGAACGCCCAGCCCGGCGGCGAGCAGTTCCGAAACACGCTTGTGCAGGTCCTCATCAATTGGCCGTCCCTGGTACTTGCCGGCCGCTTTCGCTTTCTGGATGCCCTGAGCCTGGCGCTCGCGGCGCTGCTCGTAATCCTTGCGTGCGATCGCCGCCATCATCTCCACCAGCATGGAATTGATCGCGCCGAGCATTCGGCCAGTGAATTCGTCGCCCTTGGTGTCCTGCATTCCCTGGTGACTGGTTGGTAGATCAAGCGCGACGATGCGTAACCCCTTTGAATCGATAGCCGTCTTGAGCTTCTGCCAATCCTCCATAGGAAGTCGCGAGAGGCGGTCTATAGACTCAACCAGCAGGACGTCACCCTTTCGCGCATCTTTGAGCAGGCGCAGCAGCTCAGGCCGATCTGCCGAGGCGCCGCTGGCGTTCTCCAGGTACACGCTTGCAATGACCCTATTGTGATCGCTGGCGAATTGCTCGAGCGATACCCGGGCGCGGCCGGCGTCCTGCTCTTGTGTCGATGCTCGAAGGTATGCGCGGATGAACATGATGTGCTGTCCGTATCAGTTAAGGTGTTCTACTAATACTGTTGCACTTTGAGTGTCACTTATCAAGCGAAATGCGAGAATAACGACGAATTTGCGCGTATCAGCTCAGGCATACCCTAATGGCTATTTGCTTTTATTGCTGATTCCGGTAATTTAAGCTAACTGGGTTTTCCCAAATTCACGGAAGATTTTAATGATTATTAAAAGTTTCAAAGCATCAAAAGTTCATGACTACTATGACTTCAATTTTGAGTTTTCGAAAGAGCTTAATTTTCTAGTTGGCATTAATGGTACTGGTAAAACTAGTGCGCTAAAATTAATGCAAGCTGCTCTGTCTATTGATTTGTCTGTTCTTCTGTCGACATCTTTCAGTTCTCTTGAAATTAAAGTTATTGATGGGTTGAAAACGTTTACTTTCTCGATACGTTCTACCATCGACAAGATGTATTTTTCATTAAATGGGAATGATTTTATATTTGAACGAGTCGATCTTTTTCGTACGAGTCAAGGAAGCCCTTCTGCTGCTATGCAGGAGTATGTAGAAAATAACCGGTTGGAATTAATCAAGAAGGCTGGCCCTATATTGCAGGAGTTTATGTTCGCAGGGCGGCCAATGTTCTTAGGCCTTGAGCGACGCATGGGCCGCTTTGATGATGATGATCGTCCATACGAGATGTGGTCGAAAGATGGTCAGCGTAGGATGATAAAGTATTCGCCAAAGGAGACGTTAGAGGGGCTTGAGAATTGCCAGCGGCTCGTTGAAAAAGCGTACATGAATTACCGGCGTGCTAGCGATGGACGCGTTGATCGGCTTTCAAACGTAATTATTGAGTCAACTTTTGAATACATTGAGTTTGATCCTGCAATGATTGAGGATCCAACTAAGAACCCCTATATCGAGTTGTATTCGCTGCAGCAGCGAAAAAGTGAAGTTGAGAAATTTGTTAGAGATTTGGGCGGGTCTGATAAAGTGGTTGCGCAAATTGATAGTTTCTTTTCTAAGCTTTCTGGGATAGTTGGAGATAAACAAGGTCATAAAGACGCGTGGAGCTTCGAATGGTTTTTAAATATGGCGCAAATTCAACGGATTCGAAAAATTCTCGCTGAGATGGATCGTCAGAAGAGGTTTGCCGAACGATTTTATGCGCCGATTAAAGAGTTTTGCGAAACGATGAACAGCTTTCTGCGCAGTTCGAGAAAGGAGCTTACTGTTGACTCAGTAGGAAAAATTAAGATCTTGCAGGGAGGTAAGAACGTAGATCTTCTCAGCCTCTCCTCTGGAGAAAAACAGCTCTTGATTTTGATGGCTCACGCTAGGTTCGGCTCTATGAGAGGTCGAACTTTTATTGTTGATGAGCCTGAATTATCTCTGCACATGCGATGGCAAGAAATGTTGGTCGAAGCGTTGATAGCGGGAAATCAAGACAATCAGTTTATTTTTGCTACTCACTCACCAGAAATAGTCGGATATCACACAGATAAATGTATTAGCGTTGGTTGAGGGAGTAACCCATGTTAGAGCGGAGTTCAGCGGCAAAGTTTGCGGTTTCAATATTTTATGAAAGTTTTAATGACTTTGATGTTTATATTGAGGATACAGCGCCAGGCTATGCAAAAATCTTCTCTTCTATATTGTCTAGAGCGATGGATGGTGGAGTAGCGCTCGAGAAGGTTTTTCCTTTAGGTGATAGGAATGTGGTAATTGCTGCCGCTAGGAAGCGACTACAAAATCAGAATAATCGATGCGCAGTTTTTATAGTTGATGGTGACTTATATTTACTGGCGGGCGAGCGAGAAGAACTGCCACAAAACTTAGTGGTCTTGCCAAGGTACTGCATCGAAAATTTCTTGTTTGATGAGGAAGTTTTGGTAAGTATCATGGATGAGGAACATTGTTCTCTCACCGCAGAAGTTTTAGCCAGGCAATTGGATTATTCGGGTTGGTTAAATAGGTCGCGTGAGGCTCTGACATTGATATTTCGCGCATTTGCTATTGCACATAAACTACACGCGGAAATCCCCACAGTGTCTCGTGGGTATAAGTCTGTGTGTATGAACGGTTCGGGCGAATTGAGTTTGGAAAAGGCGCGCGCAATTGAAAAAGAGATTATAGATGCGTTAGTAGCCGATAAGGGGCTGCCGGCTGTAGAAGAAGCGATATCTTTCGTAGAGTCAAAAATTAATCATGATGAATGTTTTGTAACAACCTATGTGTCAGCTAAGGATTTTGTGCTTCCATTAATGCTAGTACGCATGAGAGCACTACTTGATAGCAATGCGAAAAATGTTAGCTTAAAAATCAGGATGTCCAACAAGTGTTCTACAGGGCCGTTTAATGGTGTAGTTCGTTCAATTAGAAATATTTTGACCTCTCAAAAACTGCTTGTGGTTGACTGAGAAATAATATACTTGCTTTTTGAACGCTGATCTTATGTGTTGGGCGAAGACTCCGGCGCTAAGGATCACCGAGATTATCGCGATTTTCCGTAGCAGTATGGTATGGGGGCGTCGGATGGAACACTCTTCTAATGCCCCAAATCAATAGCGCGAGCTCCCCGGCGATGTTAGCGCTTTGGCACGTTTACTCAAACTGCTGCAGTTATCGAAGCACATATAGTTTTGTTCCGATGATTAAGAAAATGAGTCAGACTTTGTCCTCCGCAAATATCGAGGCTGAGATAATTATTCCGCCCCAACTGCGTTCGCCAATGCAGATCGGAACTGGGTTGCCGCTAGCCGTAGTGTTCTTTGCACTGCCAAAGGCGTAGGACGGCGCGTTTTCGGGGGATACACTTTGCTTTAAGCCGGTAGCTTGCGGGCTTAGCATCTGGATGACTCCCCCCGCTGCAAGCGCAATACCTGGTGTCAGGGTCGCGCCATTCGTTACGGAGCTCATAGCAATCAAAACAACTCCGAGCACTGTTTGAAATAGACCTGCGCGCTTGCTGCCGGTGATCACAGGGACGATCCGGATCTCTTGAGCTCCACCCAGCGTCAGCTCCTTCTCGCCGACGTTTTTCCGATTCCGGAACACAGCGAACTCAAGACCTTTCCGTTTTGCATCAGCGAGGTACTTCGCGAAGCCTGGGTGGTTGACGTCGATCGCTTTCACAGCCTCCCGCGTGTCGCCAGTGGAAAGCTCGTAAATGTGTTCGCGCCCAAACAGCTTGCCGGCCGAACCGCCCAGCAGGATTCGTGTTTTGGTGCCGTAGTTGGTGGCCATTGCCATGGTTTACTCCTTGGCGCCCTTAGCGCTCTTGTTGGGTACTTCAACGCCCAGTCTTATGGCGAGTAGCGAGCGCGACATATGCGCCTGGTCGACATTCACCTGTTCGTGCCGCGGGTCGTAGTTCCAGATCCGGTCGTAAACTCCTTGGTAGGCCCTGGCACCCCGGAAGGTGCCGCGCAGAAGGTCGGCCGATACCCGGGCTTCGTCCTCGGTGAAGAACGGGCCGTCAATGGTCACCTTCTGGCCGTCGAGGACGTGCTGGACATCCCACACGACGTAGCCAGAGTCAGGGCCTTGTTTCAGCGTGTAGGGTGCAAAGCGGGTTGTCTTGCACGCCTCGGCGAAGCGTTCCTGGTAAGTGGTCAAGGTATTTGCTCCCAGTTGGCGGCCGCACCGTGACGGCCGCATTCGAACCGCTTACGCGGCTTCGGATTCTTTCTCTGGGGCCTCCGGCCCGCCTCGAGCTGGGATCTTTTCCAGCCAGGCGCGCAACGCTTCTGAGCCGTCACAGCCCGACCGCCACTTTTCGAACCGGCCCGCGTAACCGGCCGAATTCGCAACCATTCCACTGAGCGCCACTCCGACCTGAGAGGTTGTGGCAAGCACATCATCGTAGACGGCCAGCATTTGACGGAGAGCGTCAATGTCTTCTGCGCGAGAGGCGGCGATGCCCGCCCGGTATAGGCTCGCTGCTGCTTCAGAGTTGAGGCCGGAGAGCATCGGATTTGCTCTCAGTATCGCTTCGACGATATCGGGGTGACCACCCCGGCGCGCCTCGGACATCAGGTTGCGGCGCTCCTCCGGACTGAGGCCTCGCACAAGGGCTCTCAGTTCTTGGTCTGCGAGAAAGCCTGCGATATCGCTACTCGCTCGCGGAGTGACAGGAGAGAAGCCTTGGGTGACGGTTTCGGCCAGGGTGAGCATATCCTTCGCGACCGACTGCATTGCAGGAAGTAGGGCGTCTGTTACACCTGCGATTTTCTCTTTGCTCAAGCGCTCGATCGCGGACGAGTTGAAATCTTTGTTTTCCCGAATTGAGACGATTTCTTCGCCGAAGTCTTTGAAGGTCTCCAGCGCCAGTGTCTGAAGCTGACGAGCTGACTTCATCAAGCCGCCGGCTTGCCATACACCTTTGGTCCCATCCGGACGCTGGATAGAGAAGGTGTGAGCCTCAATGCGAGAGTGCTCATATTCGGAGTAGTGGAGGTTGGCCAGGCTGACCTTGAGAACTGAGCGTTTGCCGATTTTCATTGCGTTACCTTTGGATTGTTTGGGATAGAGGTAGGGCGGTCGAGGATGTAGAGGCGTTGAAAACATCGAGAAGAGAGACTTCCCCGATGGCGGCGGCACCGCCGACGGCTTCGGCGTTCAACTCGTCCATCAGCTGGCTGATCTGCCGAACGTCGCTGCTAAATTGGGAGTCGCCGGCCGCCTGCTTCAGTCGGGCGATTTGGTTACGGATGTTCATTGCGCGCCTCAACGATCCGCTGGTAATGCTCTGCAGCGTGCTGCTCAACCGAGACACCCTCAGGAGGCCAGGTAACGATCCAAGCCCCTTCCTCGGGTGCGACGCGCATATCGAGAATGCCGACTTGAGCTGTTCGGCCGGCGCGCTCAATTTGTCGAGTGTGAAGAATGATGGCTTTCGCCATTTGCTCACCTTGGTCGCTATCCATCTCTGCGAAGGGGAAGAACAGCGATACATTCCGCCCCTGAATTCGATAGTCGACTTGATGCCCAGCGGTTTTCGGAAATTCTTCTTCCGCTTGGATCTCTCTGGTATTGGCCCGGATCACCGCAAGCACGATCAGCAGCACCGTCTCATCGGCCGCTCCGATCTTCTGGGCGATCCTTTGCAGTTCTGCTTTCAATGATCTGATGCTCATTGCTGCATTCCCTCCATTTGCGTGCGGAGTTCTTCAACGGCCTTCTGAAGTTCGGCGACCTCTATCACCCGGGAGACGGCGCCCAAGCCTTCGATGAGGGACTTGCCTTGGTCGGGCGCGAGTTGTCCGCCGGCAACTGCACGCATGATTGATTTGGCTGCGCTCGGTAGGTCCGTATCGTCGAGTTCAAATTGCACCGGCTCGGAGGTCGGTTTGATTGGCGGGACAAGGCGTTCAAGGATCAATCGGCAGGCTTGCATATCGCCCTTCTTGGCAGCGGCGAGCACCTTCTTGGTAACTGCGCCAGCACCCTCGGCAAGTCGGGCGCGAAGCTCCTGTGTTTGCCCGGAGCGCCCACCTGGATTCCCTGACTGCCCGGGCTTCCATTTCCCGCTCTTGTCGCGCTCAGTCATGCGGCGGGCGATTCCATGGCAATGACCGGTTTGTTTTCCGCGAGCGCGATGAGGAGGGCGGATGCCTGGATGCTTCCTTCGCTGGCAGCGTCGCGCAGGCGACCCCACGCCGCGGCTACCTCTGAGCGAGTCGGTTTGTGTTGTCGACCTCGAGCGGTCTTGGCTGTGTTCATGGGATGGCCTCGAGTGGATTTAAATAGCTTCAAACCCACATTAGGCATGATCTGATTTTATATCCAGTGTTTTTTGGGTGCACCTCAGGTGCTACACGGAACGGGACGGAATGGGACGGAAATTGTTGGTTTTGGGGGATCGAAAGAAGGATTTTTTGTTGCAGTAAGTCGATAGTAGGTAAAGTGATACAGCTGCCTAGGTGAACGCATCGTTCACCCTCAATCTGAGGTCGGATAATTACGGGGAGGTGGCGGGACTTCCTCAATTTGACGAACAACCCCCAGTGGGGGAAGTTGAACGATCCAACCCCCGTTGGGGGCCGGACCTGCCATCCCAAATCGGTATGACAGGTGTCGCGACACGTTTTGCCGGATCTGAAAACGTGTCGCGTACTTGATGCATCCAGATTTGGATGCGTCTTCCCCCGTTGGGGGGCATCGCCAGTGCCTGCTCCGGCCTGCTGTCAGGCGGCTTGCGGCCCGTGTCACTCAGGGATCAATAGCTCGTTGTATTTCTTGGGTACCAACGCAATTTCGCCCCAGGCAAGGTGCTCTACCCCAATCCCACTGCCATTTTTTGTGATCACGCCGTAAAACATGACGATCCTTTCTACTGAGGTGTCAGTGATATTCTTGGCTTGGCAAAATCCATCCGGCATTTTCACCGTGAAATCACCCGCACCTGGGCCGCAACGCAAGCGGGTCATCCGAATAGAGGTGCTATAGCTTCCAGCATTTTTGCTTCGGAGAATCTTCCCGTAATAAAGCTTGGGCTTCTGGGGTTTGTCGAGCACGCTCCGATCAAGGTCTGCTACATCCGTGAGAAGTTCTGCGAGCTTCACTGCGTGGATTGCACCCGGAAGGACAAAGTATTTGTCCTTGTTTTTTTCGAAGTTGCGGCACATACCTGCGACAGTCGTAATTTTGCTAGGAAGCTCAAAAGACTCGCCTTGGTGCCTCCCGATAGGGACATCCGATACCGGGCCGTCCAAATCTTCTACGGGGGTCTCGTCGTATTCTTCGCTCGGCCCGAGGTCGATTTCGGGTCGTTCCTGAAGGAACTCTTTTACGATAGCCAGGTGTTCGTGCTCGATCGCTCTTTTCGCCTCTTCCCATGTGTCGTAGCGCTTACCGATAGGCTTCTTGGCCCTCAGCACACATCCGACATGACTCCATCGCTGAAGATGCCGGTAGAAAGGGTCACGCTGATTTGTGAACAGGTCTTTCTCTTTGGGGGTGCGCTCGACGTTGGTGAAGCATCCGGGGCAGTACAAGGCGCCTCTCATCTCCTCCTCATACTCATCCGGTGCCACTCGCCTGCTTGCCTTCAAGGCCTCTCGGTTTCCGCCGTCAAACTTCCACCCTGGTAGGTGGTGTGCATAAGCAATTTTCCGTTTGTTCGCCATCGATCATTCATCCATGTGGGAATGATCGCAAATAGCCACACCGAGCAGGCCAAATCAAGTCAGAAGACAGCAAATGCTACTTTAGTTTAACGCGCTACCTCGGCTTCACCGGCTGATTGCTGCGAGTCGCATCCGGCAGGCTGAGAGCTATTTTCCAATCAGGAAGGAGACGAAGGTGCTCACACACTGGATTTTCGTGATGTTCATCGGCGGCCAGCCGGTCATGACTGAGCAAAAGGCTTCCGAGGCTGACTGCAACAGAACGCTGGCACGCGTAGTAGCGCTGGCGCGAATCCAAGGAAAGGATGCCATCGGCGCCTGCTATCTTCGAGCGACATCGGATGCTTAATCGTACGTTCGGGCCGCGCAAAGATACCAAACCATCTCAGTGAGACCAAAACGTCAAACGTTGCGATATTTCACTGTAGAAGCTTGGATTAGCAGGGTTTATCACTGCATATGGAGATATCCTGAATTCTGAGGACATCTCCCGTAGTCTATATGTCGATCATCGATTGCGATTACCTACCGGACGCATCCGAAACCAAATTCCCGCCCGAACTGGCGCTGCTGATCGTGCGCAAGGCCGTATCGCTTGCCGGCGCCTTCGAGCAGCAGGCGCTTGATCAGCTCACCAAGGACGCAGCCTCAGCGCTGGCCGCCGGCGCCGATCCGCGCCAGGTCATCAGGCAGATGCGCCTGTAACTCCCACCGCTGGTGGAAGTCTGGGTGTTCCACCAGCGGTGGCGCATCGAGGTTTCCGCCATTGGAGTAAACCTCCCCACCCCTTTTACGACCTTCTCGCGAAAGTGTCGGCAAGCCCGGCAGATGTGAGCAAAAGTCCGCGCATTTGTGATGTGCTCAGTTTTGAGCGCATCTTTCCCCAAATTTGGGGGCTGCAATTATTTTTCACCCTCCCTCTTGCGTGACTGCTAACGATGATCCATTATTGGTCCGTCGTGACTGCTAACGGAGGTTGTTGTGAAGAGAGAGGAACCGAAAGGCCCGCTATCTGCGGCCGATCGCCAGAGGATTTACAAAGAGCGTCAACGCGAAGCTGGTTTTAGGCAAACAACCGTATGGATTCACGGTGAAACCGAGGAGGAGGGTAGGCAGGCAGCGCGAGACGGCAAGCCACTCAAGCCGATGGGCACGAAAGACCCCTTGAGCTGGGCGGCGGGCTGGATCAGCGAGAAGGGTAAGGATTAATCGGCTGAACATTTAGCTGATCGAGACGATGGCTCAGATCCGAGCCATCACAGAAAAGGTGCCAACCCGGTGTGCAACCACCGGGCCGGCTATCGCACGACACAACTTGAAGGTACACGTCATGCAATTTAAACAGAGTACCATCCAAATTTTGGATGCGCACGGCCAGATCATCACCACCATGGTGCTGCCGGCGAACATCAAGCTGGCTCAACTGGCACCATTGAAGATCCTCGGCGATATCAGCGTGAAGGTCTTGCCGGGCGCTCCGGCTTTCAAAGGACTGAGCGTAGGGGGGGTGCTATGACCTCCGCCGACAAGTCTGTGCACAACGTCGCGTCTGATGCTTTCGAGCAACTGAGGGGCTGCAAGGAGATCCTGCAGCAACTGGAGGCGCTGATGGTCGCCCTCAAGGATTCCGCGCCGCAGCATTCCAACCAAGCGCGTCTCGCCTCGCTCGGTGCGTTCGTCGCAATGGATCATGCCAACGTCGTCGACTGCTTCATCGAGGACTACGAGCGCTTGCTGGAAGGGGGCGTGCAATGAATCTGCAACCCTACGGAATTCAGCCGGAGTTGCTTGGCCAAGCCGTGCTCACTAACGAGCAAATGTGCTCAATGAACTTCGCCAGAGAGGAATTCGACAAGCTGGCTCGCATCCTGTGCCCGCTGCTGGATGTCATGCTCCTGGACGAGAAAAACACGACCGCTTCCGACATTGCCCGTCACATCGAGCAGATCCGCCTGTTCAGTGGCAACTTCTGTTGGCGGCATCGTCACCTGGGCGCATCCCATGGTGTGGTTGGAGCTCGCGAAGGGGTTGACTGAGCAACTACGAAACTTTCGTTGTATCGAAGGCACTACCCTGCAACGGGGTGGTGCCTTTTGCTGTGGGAGCGACACCCGGCGCCGATCGTAAACTATCGACCTTTGTCTTTCTCAACCTGATAGATCAAATCCTTCCGAACCTCTTCCGCGCAAGGTCGACACATCCCGATCTGCGTCCAAGACAAGAACTCGACAACCAGGAAAGTGAAGCCTCCGGAGCGCTTACATTTGCCTGCGTGCTGATGGCTACAGCGAGCTTGTTTGTAGGTCTTCGGTCCCATTCTATTAACCCTGGTGGTGGTAATTTAATAAGGGTGGGATTTTTTCCGTTTACGTCCCCCTCTGGAGGCCCCGATTTTGTTGAAAAGTAGTGGGAAAAAATCCCAGTACTACACCACTTCAGGAAAACAACCGGACGCAACCGGACAACGTCGGCTTGAGGACTGGGAAAAAATCCCAGTACTACGCGGAAAAATTCCCACCGAAAAACTCGAAATCAGATGAATTTGAAGCGGGGCGGACCAGGGGATATTTCGAGGTCTTTCCCGGGGCAGTCATCAATCGCGGCCCAGGTGATCGCGTACAGTGCGCACCGTGCCATTCCCTGCTCTCTACCCCCCTTGCGACTTTCCCTGGTGCGAACTATCAGGCCGGCATCCATGAGCTCGGAAAGGGCAGAGGCGAGCGTTTTAGCGTCCATCGGCTTCCCTTTCGCAATCATCGAGGCCGTGCAGGACAGGTCGCCGTTGTTGCGGCCGTTATAGTTCCTGGCCAGTTTGATCAGCACGGTAACCGCCTTGGTCGACAGGTTGTCGAAGGCGTCACTGATCAGCAGTCGGTAAGGCAGGGCCAGCACTCGGCCGCCGCCAAAGTCGACTTTGTATTTTGTCTTTCTGGCCATTCAACGGCTCACAGGCAGGCGCATGGGGTGTCCTAAAAAACTAAGGAGACCCCATGCGAACTCTGGTTTACGACGCTTCGCGCAGAAGGATGTACTTGGCGACGCGATGAGGCGGACGGCCCGGCTCGGTGGACTGATGCGTCCAGTAGGTGCGGATTTCATGCCCCTTTTTCCTGAGGCGGCGTATGGTGCTGGGAGGTTGAACAATATCGAGCGCTTGAGCTGCCTCAACGGAGGTTATTGGCCCGTTTCGCAATGCCTCGATCATCTTGCGGTCTTGCTCGGTTGAAGAATGGCGTGTCATAGTTTGCCCTTCACGTTGGTGCTATCCAGTGTGTTTTCGCTCTGGCGGTGCTCGAACACCGTCAGGGCAACTCTCAGCGCAATCCCGTGCGCAAAAAAAACGTCCTCAATTCTACGACTCACCGAGCACCCGCTTTCGCTGCGCGCTCGATCCAGTTCTTCAGCTCGGTGACCAAAATCAAGCGGCGTTTGCCCAACTTGAAGGCCTTGAGTTCACCCAGAGCCATTACTTCATAGATCCCCGACCGAGAGTACCCGGTCATTCGCGCCGCTTCTTCGACGCTAACGGAGAGGGGGGGTAAAGCAGATAATTGCGACATTGACGACTCCTTCTGGCGGGTAAGGTTGGTGCCAGTAGTTGCAGTCTATACTTTCAAAAACTAACAGTGCAAGCAAATGCTAGACGAACTCGTATTCAACCGGATTGACTAGAGAATGCGAGTCAAGCAAGCTGTACCTTAAAGGTACAAATGAAGAGCAGTGGGAATGGCTACCAAAACGAGCAAGCGGACTGGCGAGACGAGCACCACGGTAAGTGTGGGCATCAGAATTGATCCGAAAATCAAATTCGCCCTCGATATAATAGGGAGGCTGCAGAAGCGTTCGCTGACAGCGGTGATTGAGTGGGCAATACTCAATGCTATGGAGCGTGAGTATCTCGACGAGAAAACCATCCTTGCTGAGGAAATCGACCGCATTTGGTCCACGGACGAAATAAATCGGCTTGTCAATCTTGCGGAGCGGATGCCTCAAGCATTGACCTATGACGAATTAAGAGTGTGGGAAACCATTAAAATTTCGCCATATTTCTGGGGCGTGAAGGAGGGCGTAAGCCTTTATCCGCACAGGCTGAACGTGCCGCGTCTCCGCGAGAACTGGGAAGAACTGATGGAGCACGTAGATGAGAACAAATCAAGCAGCTACGTGAAGCAGTTCTATGAACCCATTCCCTTTTAAATTAGTTCCACCGCCGCCGCCTTGGTCTCTGGCGCCAAATGGGCATACCTCAACGTCATCTTGATATCTGCGTGCCCCAGCAGATCCCGCACCGTATTCAGGGGCACGCCAGCCATGACCAGGCGTGACGCGAAGTCATGGCGCATATCGTGCCACCGGAACGCCTCGATTCCGGCACGCTCAAGCAGGCCTTGCCAGGAGCTTTTCACGTCCTCCAGGCGGCCGCCGGATTGGCTCGGAAAAACGTACTGAGACTTTCCGGACTGCTTTTTCCACTCCTCAAGAACGCTGAAAGTCTCCTTGTTCATCGGGATATGTCGTGTGTCGCTCGTTTTGGTGGTGGCGCCGGCGGCGGTGATCGTCTTCGTTTGGAAGTTCACCTCCGACCATTTGAGGTCGAACAACTCGCCGCGCCTCATTCCGGTATTCAGCGACACCAGTACCATTGGCTTTAAGTGATCTGTGAAGGGCGCTTCTAGCAGGCTGGGGAACAACTCCTGGCCGCGGTCAGCCCGCCACTTGTTGGCGGTCTCTCGTTCGGTCCGTGCTTCATCTTGGCGTGCATCCAGCGCCTCACGCAGGCGCTTGTTCTCATCGGCGTCCAGATAACGGACCAGCCCCATGGAGTCAACTTTGAGCGCCTTGAGCTTGTCCATCGGATGGACGCTGATGTACTCCCATTCAACGGCCCTACTAAATACGCCGCTAATGGAGCCCATTTTGCGGTTGACCGTTGACGCCTTGTTGCCCGACTGCATCCATCCGGTGCGGATATGCTCCAGATCGCGACCTGTGATATCGCCCAAGCGCCGATGCATGATCGTTTCGAAGTTGTTGTCGAGTGTGTGCAGGGTCTTTTCATAACCCTTGTGGTGCGCCTTGAACCACGGCATATAGGTGTCGTCGATGAATTCGCGCAGAGAGGGCAGGGCGATCCCCTTTCGGCCCTGGGCGACTGCCAATGGTTCGCCGTGGGCGTGCGCGTCGGCCAGGTACTGGGCGGCCTCGGTTCGGGCTTGGTCGAGCGTTAGAACGCCGACGCGACCCAAGGTGGCGTTCTTGTTGCGCCCCCAGGTGACCATGTACGACTTGTGCCCGCTGGGGAGCACACGGATGAAGAACCCCGGCTGCACGGTGTCATGCACGCGGTATGCTTTCGGCTCGGCAGCCAGGTTGCCGATCAGTTTTTGGGTGATTTTGGTTTTCAAGGGTTCGACCGTGACAGCAGGGTGACAGCAAAAAACACTATACCGTTGTGTTCCGCTGTACTCAATGGAACGGAATGCCCTTTATTTGCTGGCGCGGGCCTTTGTTTGTGAGCTGTTTTTTGACCCTCCTAAGGGGAAGGTTGCAGGTTCGAACCCCGCCTGGGACACCACCTCTTCAAAAAACAAAAAGCCCCGTCGCACTTGCTCGTGCGGCGGGGCTTTTTGCGTTGGAGCGCTGGCGAGCTTTACAGCAACTCCGAACGGCGCAACGCCTCGATGGTTTCAATCAGGTCGTCGTACGCCACCGGTTTACCCAGATGCTGATCGAACCCGGCTTCACGGGACTTCTGCATGTCGCTCTGAGTGCCATACCCGGTGAGGGCGATCGCCGGTACGTTTTTCACCAGCGGCAGCTTGCGCATTGCAGCCATCAGTTCATAGCCGGTCATGACCGGCATGCCGAGGTCGGAGATGATCAGATCGTAGCGCGTGCTCTCAGCGGCTTTCAGCGCTGCCACCGGATGATCGAAGGCCGTTACGTCGGCGTCTTCCATCTCCAGCAGCAGCTTCAAGGTCTCCAGCACTTCCGGCGAGTCGTCGACCAGCAGAATACTCAAGCCATCGAGCTTGCCGGAAACCGGTTCAACCTCGGCTGTTGCAGCGGTTTCTTCGACATCAGTCGACAGCGGCAGGCGAACGGTAAAGGTACAACCGGCGCCCAGCCCCGGCGAAGCAACCTTCACCGTGCCGTGCTGGGCTTCGGTCAGTTGCCGCACCAGTGACAGGCCGATGCCCAAGCCTTCACGTTGATGGTTGGTGTGCTGTTTTTCCGCCTGGCCGAACAGATCGAAGACGTGTTCGAGGTTTTCCGCAGCGATGCCGACGCCGTTATCCTTGACGTCCAGTTGCGCCATTTTCCCGCTCTTGCTGGCAATCAACTCAATGCGCCCGCTCGGTGGTGTGAACTTCAAGGCATTGTTGACCAGATTCCAGATGATCTGCTCGACCCGTGTCGGGTCGGCATGAATGATCAACGGTGCTTCAGGCAATTGCAGGTCGATGCGCGTGGCATGCTGCTCATTGAGCACTACCGTGTGGATGTCACGCAGAACCGCGCTCAGATCGACACGCGCCAATTGCAGTTTGAGCTTGCCGGTGCGCACCCGTGCTACATCAAGCAGGTCGTCGATGATCCGCGCCTGACTGTTCACCGCATCGCAAATTGTGTTGACCGCTTTGGTCGCCGGTCCGGCGGTGCGGATCATTGGCAAACGGCGCAACAGTTCGGCGTTGAGCTGAATCAGGTTGAGCGGGTGCTTGAGTTCGTGGGACATGACCGCGAAGAACTCATCACGCAGGGACACAGTATTGCGCGTCTGCGCCAGTTCCTTGCTCTGTTCATCCTGCTGGCGCTTGTGCCCGGTCAGGTCGCGGGCGATTTTCACATAGCCTTGCAAGCGGTCGCCGCTGAGCCGGGTGACCTCGCCGCTGCAGAAGAAACGGCTGCCATCCTTGCGCACATGCCAGCGCTCATCCTCCGAGCGCCCGTGCTGACGAGCCGTGGACAATTCACTTTCAGCCATGCCGGCAGCACGGTCTTCGGCTGTGAAGATGAAATCGTAGTACTGACCTTCGGCCTCGTTTTTGCTGTGGCCAAAGATCAGTTCAGCGCCTTTGTTCCAACTGGTGATCGCACCCATTTCATCGAGGATGATAATCGCGTAATCACGCGTACTCTCAGCGACCAGACGCATGCGTTCCTCGCCCAGGCGCAGCTCTTCCTCGGCTTCGCGGCGCTTGCTGATGTCGATGAAGGTCAGCACGGAGCCGTCGATATGGTCTTCGCTGGAGCGATAAGGCAGCAAGCGGGCGATGTACCAGCGGTTATCGGTACTGTTGACCTCGCGTTCGATCATGTTCAGCGATTCGAACACTTGCGCCGCGTCCTCGGTCATCGCCGGGTAATTCAGACGATGGGTGATATCCAGCAGTGAACGGCCAGTGTCTACCGGCAGCATGCTGAAGATGTCGGTAGCGCGCGGCGTGAACCATTTGATGCGCATGCTGCGATCGACGAACACCGTAGCAATATCAGTAGAAGCGATCAGATTGGTCAGATAATCGTTGATCTTGTCGGTTTCTTCGACTTTGGTCTTCAGTTCGTAATTGACCGTCAACAGCTCCTCATTGATTGACTGCAACTCTTCCTTGCTGGTCTCGAGCTCTTCGGTGGCCGAGCGCAGTTCTTCGTTGATCGCCTGCATCTCCTCGTTGGAAGCCTTGAGCTCTTCGCTGGAGATTTCCGACTGTTCGATGGTGTCCTGCAAATGCAATTTGGTGCGTTGCAGCTCACGTTCCAGATTCGAGAGCACTTGGCTTTCAGTCTGCAGCACCGTGGTCAGCGCCTGCTCGTGCGCGTCGATCTCCGTTTCATCGAAGGTCACCAGCACGCACTCGCTGTCGAAGTCGTCGTCCTTGTACGGCTGCGCAATCAGCGTGATGCGGTACTGACGCTCCTCGCGCTTGAGCAGCACTTCACGCGAGCGCACGGTAAGGTTGCTTTGCTGCACCTGGAACAGCGTCGTGCGGATTTCCAGGCGCAGTTCCGGCAGGATCAGCGTCAGCAAGTTGCGTGACAGCTCGCCGCCGACATGCCGCAGGAAGCGCCCGGCGGCTTCGCTCATGTGAAGGATATCGGCGTTGGTGTCGACGATGATGCTCGGCGGGGCGAAGCGTTCTATGGCGCGGCGGTGGATATCGGCAAACGACAGCTTGACGGGCTCGATGGCTTTCGATGGCGGTCGGGAAACGCTGGTGCGCATGTAACCGCCACGCGGCATGGTCGGGGTGCGGCGGCTGTTCGCGGTGCCGGTCTTGGCGCGGAAGATGCGGTTGCGCTTGTCCACGGGCGCGAACAGTTCATGGCAGGCATCGGCGCTTTCCGAAGTGCCGAGAAACAGGAAACCACCCGGTCGCAGGGCGAAGTGGAACATCTGCAGGATTTCCCGCTGCACCTCGCGATCCAGGTAAATCAGCAGATTGCGGCAAACGATCAGGTCGATTTGCGAGAACGGCGGATCGGACAACAGGCTGTGCTTGGCGAACAGCACTTTCTCGCGGATTTCCTTGCGAATCCGGTAATGCTCATTGTCCTTGACGAAATAATGCCGAAGGCGTGTTGGCGGTACGTCGGTGACGATGGCTTGCGGATAGGTGCCGGCGCGGCCAGTGGTGATCGCGCGTTCGTCGATATCGGTGGCGAACACTTGCAGGTTGGCCTTGCTGCTTTGTACCTGCATCTGATCATCGAGCAGGATCGCCAGGCTGTAGGCTTCTTCGCCGGTCGAGCAGCCGGCAGACCAGATGCGCAGTTCTTCTTTTTCCGACGAGTCGGCAACCGATTGCACCAGTTGCGGCAGCACATCGCGCTCAAGGGCTTCGAAGGCTTCGCGGTCACGGAAGAAGTTGGTCACGCCGATCAGCATATCGCCGAGCAGGGCCTTGGATTCTTCCGGGGTATTTTGCAGGTAGTCGTAATAGGCGCCGAGGTCAGACTGGCTGGTGACCTGCATGCGCCGCTCGATGCGGCGCAGCACGGTGGCGCGCTTGTAGTGTTTGAAATCGTGACCGGTGCTGCTGCGCAGGTACAACAGGATTTCATGCAGGCGTTGTTCGGCGATCGACGCTTCGTGTTCGTTTGCAGGCTTCAAGGCTTTCAAGTCGGGATCATTGGCGCTGGGTAATTTGATGTTCTGAGAGTTGCGCCACAGCTCCATCAGTTTCTGCGGCATCTCGACCACTGGCAGTATCAGATCGACCATGCGCGTCTCGATGGCGGCACGCGGCATGCCGTCGAACTCGGCGTCTTCCGGCACTTGCACCAGCGTCACGCCACCCTGTTCCTTGATTCGCGACAAGCCCACCGCACCATCGGAACCGGTGCCTGAAAGCACCAGGCAAAAAGCCCGCTCGCGATGCACATCGGCCAGATCGCGGAAGAACAGGTCGATGGCAGTGTGGCGCGCTTGCGGTGAGCCAGCGGGGCTGACGCGCAGGTAGCCGTCATTCATCGTCAGCGAGTGCGCCGGAGAAATCACGTACACGCAGTTCTTTTCGATCGGCACCGGCTGCGTCACTTGCAGCACCGGCATGCGCGTCGATTCCTGAATGATCTGGTCGGCGATGCTCTGGTGATCGGGCGACAGGTGCAAAATGATCACGAACGCCATGCCACTGTCCTTCGGCATATGCTCGAAAAACAGCTTGGTCGCTTGCAGGCCGCCCGCCGAGGCGCCGATGCCCACCACGGGGAAATTCAGGTGGCTGGGTGTCAGGTCCTTGCGTTCGGGCGCAGAGGGCGAGGCAGGGGTTTTCGAGATCATCACTTCGGCCTTTTTTGTGGCGGTACAAGCGTATCGCGGACGTCCGGGGGCGCAGGTAATTGAGCAGAATAAACCTCATTTGCGAATCTGCCTGCACTTTTGAAGGACAAATGTGCTGTCTGTGTTTTTGACATCCGGTGATTGGCAACCGTGCCGATTAATTTTCCGGCGTGATGATCGGTGGTCAGTCGTCGTTGATTTCGACTTTGCCAAGGCTCCCACTGACCTCGGTTAGATGCCGACGGCCGAAGACTTCGTAGGTAGTCCCGCTGGCCTCTACGCCCGGCTTGCGCACGGCCAGTTGGGCGAATAACCCAGTCTTTTCGCTGTAACTGCCGAACCAGTCAATCAGCGCCCCGATGTAGCATTCGCCGCCGATCATTACCGGCAAATCGGTGATCTTTTCGATGGTGTAGTGCCCTGGACCGTAGCTGTAGTAATCGTCTTCGCCGGCGCCCGTCGGAGGAATGGGGCAAAGGGGCGCGTCAGGGTTTGAGCCCGATGCGACTTTCGTTGCCTGAGTGATGGCGTGGTCGAGTGCCGCGCGCAAATCCGCTTCGAGCGCATAGGTGCTGGTGCCGTCTTCCGTATGTTGCGTGGTTGGCACTTGCAGGGAGTAAGCGTAACGCACAGACACCGTCGGTACCTGACGGTTGATCTTCAGCGGATTGAGCAGGTACAGATTATCGACACCATAGGCGCCGTTTCGGTAAGCGGCATAAATTCTGTCGTGAAGCCTGATCCAGCTGATTGCCTGATTAGCGCCACGGTCGTTGGTGTAGAACAGCGAGCTTTCCGGCTCGACCGATCTTTTGACGAACCGCTCGCCCGTGCGGCGCCAGGTTTCCACGTAGGTGAACAAGCCGGTGCCGCCTGCGTATGTGTCGACGATAAGGTCGCGCTGGCCATCATTGTCCAGATCCAGCAGTGCGTAAGAAGTCCGTCCGGTCTCGGCGGCGCCTCCGATGCTTGAGGCTTTCAATGCTTGCCACTCATCCTCGCTCACGCCTTTGGGACGCGACTTGGGGAAGTTGGTTTGCTCGCCGTAACTGTCGACTGGATCGCCCGCGAACGATGTCTGCGAAGACTCCAAAGCCCGTGCGGCCAAGGCATGTTCCAGCGCAAATTCCGGGTGGTTTTTGCTCTCGGCACGAATGCTTTCCTGCAGATCGTTCATCGCCTGAAGATCCACGGCGTCCGGCTGCCACATTGCGGCTTGCGTCCACTGTGCCTGCAATGCTTGCAGGCGCTGGCGGTAGCTGCCATCCAGGCAAGCGACATCGACTGCGCAGGCATTGCGGGTTTTTAGCCAGGCGCGCTGGGTGCGCTTGAGCTCAGGTTGCGTCGCTGTGGCAGATGTCATCAGTTGGCGATACAGCGTGCCCATCTGCGCGTCGAGCTCATAAAGCGGTTTATTCGCGCAAATCGTGTTTTCCACGTCGTTCGCCGCTTTGGTGCAGTCCATTGCCGCCGCACTCATTGGCTGGATAAACAGCAGCAAAAAGGCCGACAGGATGTAGCGTCCCTTGATGTACACGATTCAGTCCCTATGAAAATCCTTGAGCAGGCGCGCAGAGTAATACTCCAGGCAACATTCTTGAAGCACCACCCTCAGGCCCGGGCATTTTTGGCCGATAACCCGAACGGTGAGTTCAGACTCCAGCGAAATCGCTTGATGGCGCATGGCCTCCAGCTATCATCTGCGCGCCTGAAATCGCCTCGGTTCGTTTTCTTCAATTGCCTGGAAATCTTCGATGTCGTCGTATCACCAAAAAAGCTTTCTGATCGTCGATGATTTTTCCGATTTCCGCAGTTCCGTGCGTTCGATGTTGCGTGAGCTCGGCGTCAAGGATGTCGATACTGCCGACACTGGCGAGCAGGCGCTGAAGATGTGCTCGCAGAAGTCCTACGATTTCATTCTTCAGGACTTCCACCTCGGCGACGGCAAGAAGAATGGCCAGCAGGTGCTCGAAGACCTGATGTCGGAAAAGCTCATCAGCCACGAAGCCGTTTTCGTCATGGTCACCGCTGAGACCAGTCAGGCGATGGTGCTCAGTGCGCTGGAGCACGAGCCGGATGCGTACCTGACCAAGCCGTTCAACCGTTCCGGACTGGCCCAGCGCCTTGAGCGTCTGGAGCAACGCAAGACCTTGCTCAAACCGATTCTGCAAGCCCTTGATCGCGGTAAGCCGGTCGAGGTGCTCAATGCCTGTATTGCCCTGTGCAAACAGGACATCCGCTATTCGCCGCTGTGCCTGCGCTACCGCGCCGACGCCCTGCGCGACATGAACCAGAACGAAGCGCTGGAGCGGCTCTACGACGGCATCATTGCCGACCGGCCGTTGCCGTGGGCCTTCGCTGGATTGGGCAAGTTGCTGTTCAAGCGCGGGCAGGTGTCGCAGGCCAAAGAGGTCTATGAAAAGGCCTTGAAAGTGTTCCCGATGATGCCGGCGCTGTATGACGGCATGGCCGATGTGCTGGTGGCCGAAGGCGACAGCAAAGGCGCGCAGCGGGTGCTGGAAGAAGCGATCCGACTGTCGCCATTGGCGGTGCGCCGCCAGGCTTTGCTCGGCAAATTGGCCATGGCCAACGAAGATTTCGAAACCGCCTCGCGCGCTTATCGTCAGGCCGTGGCGCAGGGCGCGCAGTCGCGTTTCAAGGACCCGGAAAGCAATCTCGGCCTGGCTCATGCGCTGATCAGCAAGGGCAGCGATCGCGGCCTCGACACGCGCACGCGGCTGGAGATCAACACCACCCTCAGTGCCGTGGCCAAGGAGAACCCGAGCGATCCCGGCCTGCAAATTCGCGCGCGCCTGATGAAGGCCACCAGCCTGTTGCTCAACGACGCTGAAACCGCCGACAAGCTCACCGAACAAGCACTGATGCGCCTCGATGGCATGGAGCAATTCATGAGCCCCGAGGCGGCGTTGCTGGTGGCCAAGCAGTTGCAGATGCTCGGTCAGGCCGAGGCGGGCACTTCGATGCTCAAGAGCTGCGCGGAGATTTACGGGGATGACCCGGCGGTGATGAAAGACATTGCCAAGCTCACCGACGATCCGACGATTCTCAGTTCGAGTAACGCTGCGGCCGATCTCAACCGCCAGGGCGTGCGCGTGTACAAGACCGGCAATCTGGTCGAGGCCCGCGAGGTGTTCCGCAAGGCGCTCAAGCTGCAACCGAAAAACATCAGTATTGCGCTGAACCTGGCCCAGTCGCTGCTGCACGGCACCGACACCAGTGTGCCGTCGGCGGAGCTGGAAGAATGTCGGGCCTGCCTGAAACTGGTGGGCCTGATGCCCGACACCGACGCGCGGTTTGCGCGTTATCAGAAGCTGAAAAGCAAGGCGTTTGGCGAATGAACCCAATTGATCCGGCGCTGGATTTTTCCACGGTGATTGCCTCCACCGTCCACGACATGAAGAACTCCCTGGCCATGCTGATGCAGGCGCACAGCCAATGGCTCGCGCGTCTGCCGAAAGAGCTGCGCGACGGCTCGGAACAGGGCGTGATCGACTTCGAGTTCGCCCACCTCAACGGCATGCTGGTGCAGTTGCTCGGGCTGTACAAACTCGGCGTCAACCAGTTGCCGCTACAGCCGGCCTATCACGAACTCGACGATTTCATCGAGGCGCAACTGGCCGCGCATCAGGAAGTGTTTGCCAGTCGCGGCATCATCGCCACCTATGAAGTCGATCCGTTGAGCCCGCTGGGTTTCTTCGATCGCGAGCTGATCGCCTCGGTGCTCGGCAACTGCATCAACAATGCGATCCGTTACGCCCGCGAGTCGCTGCTGATTACCGTCAGCGACGAAGCCGGGCAACTGGTGCTGAGCATCAACGACGACGGCGACGGCTATCCAGCAGAGATGCTTGAGCGTCAGGCCGATTATGTCCAGGGCATCAATCACAGCAGCGGCAGCACCGGCCTCGGTCTGTATTTCGCCAATCGCATCGCCGCGCTGCATCAGCGCAACGGCGTGGAAGGGCGCACCGAAATCAGCAATGGCGGGCCGTTGGGTGGTGGGGTATTCAGCCTCTACTTGCCCTGAGGTCTGGTGTAGGAGCTGCCGAAGGCTGCGATCTTTTGATTTTAAAAAGCAAGATCAAAAGATCGCAGCCTCGTTGCACTCGTCAGCTCCTACGGCTCCTGCACAAGATCGGGATTTTTGTGGGCGCTGCTTGATATTCCGAACAGCCGCAGCCTATTTTGTCCGGGTCGCCGTTCGCGGCTCGCACAACAACAAGGATTGCGTCATGACAACCGATGGCCAGGGTTCACTCGCGCAGCGATTGACCGGCATTGATGAGATTGAATGTGTCACCCCGGATCTGAACGGTGTGCCACGGGGCAAGGTGATGACCTCCGAGGGTTTCCTCGAGGGGCGGCGTTTGCAGTTGGCGCGGGGTGTGCTGCTGCAATGCATCATGGGCGGCTATCCGCCGGCGCGGTTCTACGGCAGCGATGACGGCGATCTGGCGCTGGTCGCCGATCCTGCGCAGATTCACCGTTTGCCCTGGAGCGACGAGCCGCGTGCCATGGCGATTTGCGACGCCGACGAACTGAGCGGAGAGAGTTCCAGCCTCTCGACCCGTGGTCAGCTCAAAGCGGTCATCGCCCGTTACGCCGCGCACGGTCTGGCGCCGGTGGTGGCGACCGAACTGGAATTTTTTGTCTTCGCACCCAATACCGATCCGACTCAGCCGTTCCGTCCGCCGGTCGGCCTCGACGGCCGTCGCGAGGATGGCCAGTCGGCCTTCAGCGTCAGTTCCAACAACGGCCTGCGGCCGTTCTTCCGCGAAGTGTATAAATGCATGGCCGCCCTCGGCCTGCCGCGCGACACCTTCATGCATGAGATGGGCGTCAGCCAGTTCGAGATCAATCTGCTGCACGGCGACCCGCTGCTGCTGGCCGATCAGACGTTCCTGTTCAAGCACCTGCTCAAGGAGGTCGCGCTCAAGCATGGCCTGAGCGTGGTGTGCATGGCCAAACCGCTGGCGCATACGCCGGGCAGCTCGATGCATATTCACCAGAGCATCGTTGAGATCGGCAGCGGCAAGAATGTCTTCACTGACTCGAACGGCGAGCCGACGTCGATGTTCCGCCACTTCATCGGCGGGCAACAGGCAGGCCTCGCCGATTTCACCGCACTGTTTGCGCCCAACGTGAATTCCTATCAGCGCCTGTGTCATCCGTACGCGTCGCCGAACAATGCCTGTTGGTCCCATGATAATCGCGCCGCCGGCTTGCGTATTCCCGCCAGCTCGCCGGTCGCACGTCGGGTCGAAAACCGCTTGCCGGGCGCCGACGCCAATCCGTATCTGGCCATCGCCGCCAGTCTGGCTGCGGGTTTGCATGGTATCGAACAGGAACTGGAGCCGAGCGCGGCAATCCAGGGAGAATTCGCCGTGCCGGATAATCTGGCCTTGCCGTGTACCTTGCACGCCGCGCTGGAGCGTCTGAAACGTAGCCAGTTGGCGAGGGAACTGTTCGGGTCGGAGTTCATCGAAGGCTACATCGCTTCGAAGACCATGGAGTTGACCAGCTTCTTTGATGAAATCACTCCCTGGGAGCGCCGTGTGCTGGCCGCCCAGGCCTGACGTATCGCTGCTGCCGGGCTGTCTTCTGACCGCCCGGTATTTACTGCAAGGAGCCGCTCGGAACGCCGATGCGCCAAATCTGGAAATCCTTTCGAGCGCTGTATTTCGCCTCGCTGATGATGTTGATCGGCTCAGGCCTTCTTTCTACTTATCTGGCTTTGCGTCTGGCCGCCGACAATGTCGACGGGCTGTGGGTCGGTGCGCTGATGGCGGCCAACTATTTCGGTCTGGTGCTGGGCGGCAAGATCGGCCATCGCCTGATCGCCCGGGTCGGGCATATCCGTGCCTACTCGGCGTGTGCCGGGATCGTCGGCGCGGCGGTGCTCGGCCATGGACTGGTGGACTGGCTGCCGGCGTGGCTGGTGCTGCGGACGATCGTCGGTCTGGGCATGATGTGTCAGTACATGGTCATCGAGAGCTGGCTCAACGAGCAGGCCGACGCCAATCAGCGTGGGCTGGTGTTCAGCGGTTACATGATCGCCTCGTATCTGGGCCTGGTGCTGGGCCAGCTGATTCTGGTCATGCACCCCGGCCTCGGCCTGGAACTGCTGATGCTGGTGGCGCTGTGCTTTGCCCTGTGTCTGGTGCCGGTGACGTTGACCCGACGGATTCACCCGGCGCCTCTGCACCCGGCGCCGATGGAGCCGCGCTTCTTTATCAAGCGTGTGCCGCAATCGCTGAGCACGGTGCTCGGCGCCGGTCTGATCATTGGTTCGTTCTACGGTCTGGCGCCGCTGTATGCATCGCAACAGGGGCTTACGACCGAGCAGGTCGGTCTGTTCATGGGTAGCTGCATTTTTGCCGGTCTGCTGGTGCAGTGGCCGTTGGGCTGGTTGTCCGACCGTTATGACCGCGCGCTGCTGATACGCTGCTTTGCCGGGTTTCTGGCGGTGGCGGCGTTGCCGTTGGCGATCATGCCGCAGGTGCCGCTGGAGGTGTTGTTCGTCGTTGGTTTCTTCTGTTCGCTGGTGCAGTTCTGCCTGTATCCGCTGGCGGTGGCGTTCTCCAATGACCACGTCGAAGGCGATCGCCGCGTGTCGCTGACCGCCATGTTGCTGGTGACTTACGGCGTCGGCGCGAGCATCGGGCCGCTGCTCGCGGGCGTGCTGATGAAGTTTCTCGGCAGTCAGAGCCTGTATGCGTTCTTCAGTTTCTTCGCGTTGGTGCTGGTCTGGCGGATACGTCCGAAAGCGGTCACCAACCTGCACCAGGTCGACGACGCACCGCTGCATCACGTGGCAATGCCGGACAGCATGTCGAGCTCGCCGCTGGTGGCGGCGCTTGACCCGCGTGTCGATGAGCAGGTGGTGCAGGAGCAGATGGTCCAGGACCCGGCGCCGGTTACTCCTGAGCCTGAGCCCGAAGCGCAGCCGGAAGCAGTCGTTGAAACCGAACTGGACAGCGGCAATGACGATAAGCCTGCGCCGGATATCAGCGGTGGCAGGCCCTGAATCGAAGGTAAACATCGGCGCATAAAAAAAGGGCAGTCCTGTGCGGGACTGCCCTTTTTATTGATCGCTGCGACTCAGAGATCGTCTTTGTCGAAACGCCGTGCTTCACGCTGCAACTGGTAAACAAAACGCTCGACGTTGCGCGCAGCCTGGCCGCTGATGTTGTGGAAGCGCAGACCGGCGAAGGTGATGTTGAGTTTTTCTTCGAAATGCAGATAGCGCAGTTCGACCGATGTTGGCTGGTTGCCGAACAGCGGCGGGGCGATCAGGCGATCGTAGACCTGGCCCAGTTGCAGGCGATCAGTGATGTCGCCTTCGAAGCGGAACTTGCAACCGGTCGCAGAAATATCCAGCAGCTTGCCCTGAAGAGGAACCTTGAGCTTTTCGCCGCCCAGTTCAACGCTGACCAGATCGGTGAGCTTCAACGCAGCGCGGAAGGCGTTACGGCGCTGGTGATAGACCACTTCGCTCGGCAGGTCGCCGGTGTAGAAACGGTCGCCGTCGGATTCTTCGATGTTCAGCGTGCCGTTGCATTCCCAGGCGATGCGCACGCCGTCATGAAAGCCTTCGACCTTGAACGGCTCGCCAGCCTGGAGGAAGCGCTCGCCGTCGCGTGGAATCATTTCATCCAGCGCGATCGTTGCGGTTTCGCGGTCGACCTTGATCAGGTAACTCTGAAAGCGCTGGCTGCGTTCATGGAAAGTGATGATCAGCGGATCGTGGCTGTCTTGCAGCTGGCGCAGGTTGCTGGAGATTTCCAGTGGCGTGGTGAGCACCTTCGGAGGCTGCGGAGCATCATCCGCGCTTAGGGTGTTGGACACGGTTCTTCAATCTCCAGACAAAATAAGACTACGACTGGCCAGTATTTTGCCAGCATGTTGCGCAAGTGGATAGTGCAGGGCCAGCGAATGGCTCATGCCTGGCTGAGCGTTCGCGGCTTGACCGGTTTGGCAAAGGTGCCGCTGGCGTCGTACAGCGCTGGCGGCTCACCGCCGGTGAGGATCTTCAGCTGGTTGGCCGTAGTCGCCTGCTGGATCTGGATCGACTGGCCGTTCTTGATGTTGGCCGCCTGGCATTGGGCGATCAGCGCGGTCAGGGCATCGCCCTGGGTCAGCAACTGGTCGCCAATGCTCGACTGGCTGGCCAGTTGCTCAAGACCTGTGCGATCGGTCGGCAGGTTGAGGCTGGCGAGGATTTCGCTGCGCTTGCGGCCATGCTGCTCGAGCAGAATGATCAACGCTTGCTTGGTCGCCAGAATTTCTTCCAGCAACGGCATGTCGCGACCATGCAAAGCGAGGGATTCGGTTTGCAATAACTCCAGCAATTGTTGCGCTGGAGCAAAGTCGTCGTTGATCAGTTGCAATAAGTTAGTGTCGTGCATGGCTGGCCTTGGGGTTTAAGCGTCCAAAAGCCTGGCGCCGGCAAAAGCCTAGCGCTGGGCTTCGAAGTTGAGCAGTTTGCTGGCTACACGGTTGCTGTCGACTTTATAGCTGCCATCGGCAATCGCGGCTTTCAACTCGGCCACTCGGGCTTTGTCGACAGCAGGCTGATCGCGCAGCTTGTCAGTGACCTTCTGCAACTGTTGAGCCTCATTGCTGAGGTGTACCGACTCCCCGCTTTTGGCGACATTGGCCTGTTCGGCCTGGGTATTCAGCGGCGCGGAGGGGCTGTTTTCAGCGCTTTCCTTGGCGTTGCTGGTACGTGTGCTGCCGGTTAGTGACGAGGAACTGTTCAATCGGTTGAAATCGATAACCATGATAAAAAACCTCTGGGAATTTGGACGCTTGCCATGTTTTCGGCTATCCCCTGAAAAACTTTAGGCCCAATCAACCATAAGCTTGCATGCGCCGTTGCGAGACCTGCTGCGGCACAGTTTAGGGAAGCGACGGGATCGGCGCCAGTTTTCTCCACGAGGCTTTTACATGGCCACTTCGACCTGTCCCGGCGCAATCACCTGCGCCTTGATAACTCTTTGAGAATTAAGGTTTTTTACTCGAATCTGTTCTTTCATGCCGCCATTGGAGAGCGCTTCCCCCGGCATGCGTACGGCAAGGGTGCCGCTGCGCGCAGTGATCACCACCTGGTCACCCTTGCGCACCACTTCGGCCTGTTCCAGATGCACGAGAGTGATGACCTGATCGGCGACCGTTGGTCGGGTAAGTTTCTGCCCGATCGCTTCGTCGACGGAGGTCAGGAAACCCTGATTGATCGTGCTGACGTCGCGCTCGCGCAAGGTCACATCCTGCGGCTCGATAATGCCGGCGCGTTTCAGCGGACGAGTGGTCGTCACGATCTCGCGAAACAGGCGGACTTGAGCGGGTACGAACACCGTCCAGGGCGAACTGCCTTCGCAGCGAACCTTCACCGTGACGCGGCCCAGCGGGCGTGCCGGGCTCTCCAGCGTGGCTGTCAATTCCTTGTCGCACATGGGCATGCGCATGCGCGGGTCGAGCTGGTTGACTTCGATTTCGTAGCGGCCTTCGGTTTGACTGGAAGCCAAATAGTCTTCTACGGTGAATTCAAGAAAGCCCTGAGTCACGCCGATAAGCATATCAGGCAAGGTAACCGCATCTGCATGGGCAGGACTGCCAGCAAGCAAGCAGCAAACGGCGGCCACCGCGCAAAGCCCTTTGCGAAGGGAGGATGTCAGGCGTCGGGAAAATGTCGTTTGAGCGTTCATACGAGTTAAAAAGCAAGCGCCGTGCCGTTTAGCAATGAATGTGCGTCGCAACAACACTTGGCGTTGGTGTAGGAGTCTGGGCATGGCTGGTGTAATGGATTCGGTGAACCAGCGCACGCAACTGGTAGGGCAGAATCGCCTCGAGCTGCTGTTGTTCCGTCTCGACGGGCCGCAGCTCTACGGGATCAACGTGTTCAAGGTACGGGAAGTGTTGCAATGCCCGTCCCTGACGTTGATGCCCAAATCCAGTCCTGTCGTGTGCGGGGTAGCGAATATACGGGGAGCGACCATTCCGATCCTGGATCTGGCAATGGCAACGGGCTCCGGTGCGTTGAAAGACAAGAACAGTCCGTTCGTGATCATCACGGAGTACAACACCAAGACCCAGGGTTTCCTGGTCCGCTCGGTGGAGCGCATCGTCAACATGAACTGGGAAGAGATCCATCCGCCACCCAAGGGTACCGGCCGCGATCACTACCTGACGGCTGTGACCCGGGTCGACAACCAGTTGGTCGAAATCATCGACGTCGAGAAGGTGCTGGCCGAAGTGGCGCCGACGCCGGAAGCGATTTCGGTGGGCGTGGTCGATGTCGAGACGCAGACCAAGGCGTTGTCGCTGCGGGTGCTGACGGTCGATGACTCGTCGGTGGCGCGCAAGCAGGTCACCCGTTGTCTGCAGACCATCGGTGTCGAAGTGGTGGCGCTGAACGACGGCAAGCAGGCGCTGGATTACCTGCGCAAGCTGGTCGACGAGGGCAAGAAGCCGGAAGAAGAGTTCCTGATGATGATTTCCGACATCGAGATGCCGGAGATGGACGGGTACACCCTGACGGCGGAAATCCGCGGCGACGCACGCATGCAAAAGCTCCATATCATCCTGCATACTTCGTTGTCGGGGGTATTCAATCAGGCGATGGTGAAGAAAGTCGGTGCTGATGACTTCCTGGCCAAATTCCGTCCTGATGACCTCGCATCCCGGGTAGTCGACCGGATCAAAGCAGCAGATATCAGCTAGGGGCCTTCTGCCCCTGGCGGTCAACACGATTTAAGAGGCGGCATCATTGTCTACGGGTAATTTGGATTTCGAACAGTTCCGGGTCTTCCTGGAAAAAGCCTGTGGCATTCTGCTCGGTGAAAACAAGCAGTATCTGGTCTCGAGCCGTCTCAACAAACTGATGGAGCAGCAAGGCATCAAGTCCCTGGGTGAGCTGGTACAGCGCATCCAGACCCAGCCGCGCAGCGGTTTGCGCGAGCAGGTGGTCGATGCCATGACGACCAACGAAACCCTGTGGTTTCGCGACACCTATCCGTTTGAAGTCTTGAAGAACAAGGTACTGCCGGAAGCGATCAAGGCCAGCCCCAACCAGCGTCTGCGGATCTGGTCGGCGGCCTGCTCGTCGGGGCAGGAACCGTACTCGCTGTCGATGTCGATCGACGAGTTCGAGCGCAGCAACCTGGGTCAGTTGAAGATGGGCGTGCAGATCGTTGCCACCGATCTGTCGGGCCTGATGCTCAACAACTGCAAGACCGGCGAGTACGACAGCCTGGCGATCGGTCGCGGTCTGTCGCCGGAACGCCTGCAACGCTACTTCGACCCGAAAGGGCCGGGGCGCTGGGTGGTCAAGGCGCCGATCAAGAGCCGGGTGGAATTCCGCTCGTTCAACCTGCTCGACAGTTACGCAGCGCTGGGCAAATTCGACATCGTGTTCTGCCGCAACGTGTTGATCTACTTCTCTGCCGAAGTGAAGAAGGACATCCTGTTGCGCATTCACAGCACGTTGAAGCCGGGCGGGTATCTGTTCCTTGGCGCTTCGGAGGCGTTGAACGGATTGCCGGATCATTACCAGATGGTTCAGTGCAGCCCGGGGATTATTTACAAGGCGAAATAAGCGGTTTGCGCTGATACAAAAAACGGGAGGCCCCAAAAGGCCTGCCGTTTTTTTGTGCCCGAATTATTTCCACGAACACCACGAACCCCCTGTGGGAGCGAGCCTGCTCGCGAAAGCGGTCTGTCCATAAGACAGTTGGCGCCTGACACGCCGCCTTCGCGAGCAGGCTCGCTCCCACAGGGATCTGCGCTGGCCTGGCAAGGACGGCAAGCGGCAGAAAAGCGGCATCCGGCGGTAACCGGTTGCCGCTTTTCTGGCATTGCCGCTTAGCCTGTTCGGCGCAAAGCCCCGGAATACGGGGCTTTGTTCATTTGGCACGGCGCTTGCTAAAGCTCAGATACGAAAAACCGGTCACCTGAAGGTTCCCGACATGAGCATCAGCTTCGACAAAGCGCTGGGCATTCACGAAAAGGCATTGGGCTTCCGCGCCCAGCGTGCCGAAGTACTGGCCAACAACATCGCCAACGCCGACACCCCGAACTACAAGGCGCGGGATCTGGATTTCTCCAAAGTGCTCGAAGCACAGACCGAGAAGACCAAGACCGGCGGCCACTTTGCCCTGAACATGACCAACAGCCGGCACATCGAGGCTGAAGGGCTGGGCAACGGCGACGAATCGTTGATGTATCGCACGCCGATGCAGCCTTCGATCGACCAGAACACCGTCGACGCTCAACTGGAACAGTCGAACTACGCGGAAAACGCCGTCGGCTTCCAGGCCAGCTTCACCTTGCTCAACAGCAAATTCAAAGGGCTGGTGTCAGCCCTGCGCGGAGAATAATCCATGTCCCTGTCCAGCGTTTTCAACATTGCCGGCAGCGGCATGAGCGCGCAGACCACGCGTCTGAACACCGTGGCGTCGAACATCGCCAACGCCGAAACCGTTTCGTCGAGCATCGACCAGACCTACCGCGCGCGCCATCCGGTGTTCGCCACCATGTTTCAGGGCGGCCAAGCCGGCGGCAGCAATTCGCTGTTCCAGAACCAGGACGCAGCCGGGCAGGGCGTGCAGGTGCTCGGCGTCGTCGAAGACCAGAGCAACCTCGAAGCGCGCTACGAGCCGAACCATCCGGCTGCCGACGCCAAGGGCTACGTCTACTACCCGAACGTCAACGTGGTGGAAGAAATGGCTGACATGATTTCTGCGAGCCGCTCGTTCCAGACCAACGCGGAAATGATGAACACCGCCAAAACCATGATGCAGAAGGTACTGACCCTCGGTCAGTAATAAGGGGCGACTGCCATGAGCGTTACGGATACCACCAGCAGCCTGAGCATGAACGACATCCTGGCCAACTCGTCGAAGAAGGCCAGCAGCACTACGTCAGGCGGCATCGCTTCGGCGACCAACAGTGCCACCGGCGGCCAGGCGCTGGGCAAGGATGCTTTCCTGCAATTGCTGGTCACCCAGCTGAAAAACCAGAACCCGCTCGACCCGCAGGACAACAGCGCGTTCGTTGCGCAACTGGCGCAGTTCAGCAGCCTTGAAGGCATCACTACGCTGAACTCCACGGTCAGTGGCCTTGCCGGCAACTACAACTCGTCGCAGGCGCTGCAAGCGTCGTCGCTGGTCGGTCGCAACGTGATCGTGCAGACCAACACCGCGCAGCTCGATGACCCGAGCAAAGGCCTGACCGGTTCGGTCACCGTGCCTTCGTCGATTGCCGGCGGCACCGTGACCATCACCGACAAGGACGGCAAGACCGTGCGCACCATCGACCTGGGCAGCCGCGCTGCCGGCGATGCCAGTTTCACTTGGGACGGCAAGGACACTGCTGGCACCGTGGTGCCGGTCGGCACTTACACGTTCAAGGCCAACGCACCGGTCAACGGCACCGCGACGGACCTGGCGACTTATCTGCCAGCGACCGTCAACAGCGTGACGATCAGCCAGACCGGCGGTGAGCTGATGCTCAACCTGGCTGGCAAGGGCACCGTCGCCCTGTCCAAAGTACAAACCATTGGTATATAGAGCCGACTAACCCGGCATAAAGGAGTGGAATATGTCTTTCAATATCGGCCTTAGCGGTCTCTATGCAGCCAACAAGCAACTGGACGTGACCGGCAACAACATCGCCAACGTCGCCACCGCCGGTTTCAAATCCTCGCGCGCAGAATTCGAAGACGTCTATTCGTCGACTCGTCTGGGCAGCGGCAGCAAAGTGATCGGCAACGGCGTGCGCCTGGCCAACGTTTCCCAGCAGTTCACCCAGGGTGACATCAACAACACTGGCAACGTGCTGGACATGGGCATCAACGGCTCCGGCTTCTTCACCATGAGCAACAACGGCTCGATCTCGTACACCCGTGCCGGTACGTTCAAGGTCGACAACGCCGGTTACATCACCAACACCGACTACACCTCGCGTCTGCAGGGTTACGGTGTGGATGCCAACGGCAAGATCATCAACGGTGTGTTGACCGATCTGAAGATCGACACCTCGAACCTGGCGCCGAAGTCGACTTCGGCGGTGACTTCGAGCATCAACCTGAACTCTTCGGCACCCGTGATTATTGATACCGGCGCTACTGCCGTGAAGTTCGACCCGTCGAAGCCTGAGACTTACACCAAGTCGTTCAGCACGCCGATCTATGACACTCAGGGTAACTCCCACGTCATGGATCAGTACGTGGTCAAGACTGGCGAGAATACCTGGAAGGTTTACACCCTGGTTGATGGACGCAACCCGGATGCCACCGGTAGCGATCCAACCAACGCCGCCACGCCTCCGGTTGCTTCGACATTGACGTTCGACAGTTCCGGCAAATTGCTTCAGGTGAGTACACCGAGTACTTTGCCGCCGCCGGCGCCAAACCCGCTCATCAGCAGCGACTTGACGTTGAGTAACTGGAAGCCAGGCACCGTGACCAACGGTGTTTTTACGCCTAACGGCGCGGCAGCAAATCCGGCTGGCGTGACCATTTCGATGGCCAAGACCACCCAGTACAACGCTGATACTTCGCGCACGATACCGACTCAGGATGGCTACGCCACTGGACAGATCACCAACCTGACCATCGACGGTACCGGTACGCTGTTCGCCAACTTCAGCAACAACCAGAGCAAGGCGATTGGTCAGGTTGCACTGGCCAGTTTCACCAACGAGCAGGGCTTGCAGGCTGTCGGTGGCACTAGCTGGAAAGAGACTTTCGCTTCGGGTATTCCGGGCTACGATGCGCCGAAGACTGGTACGTTGGGTGAGGTGGTGTCCAACTCGCTGGAAGAGTCGAACGTTAACCTGACCAACGAGCTGGTTGATCTGATCAAGGGTCAGAGCAACTATCAGGCGAACGCCAAGACCATTTCGACTCAGAGCACGATCATGCAGACCATTATTCAGATGACCTGATTCGGGTTTCTGACTGGTTTTTTTGGGCCCCTCGGTTTTGAGGGGCTTTTTTTGGTCTTGGCGGCCTCTGGGCCGACCAGGTTCTTGGGGTTTTGGGGGTATATCCGTTTTTGCGGGTGTTGCGGCTGGCGGTTCCGCTCTTACAGCGGGTCACTTTTGCAGACGCCCAAAAGTAACCAAAACGCTTTGCTCCTGCGTTCGGCCCTCGCAGGCTCGGGTTCCTTCGCTCCGGGACTGATCCGGGCGCAGCGGCTACGGTTTGCTTCGCTGCACCTCCTTCCGCTGTGTACGACTGCGTCGTACGGTCGCTGCGCTCCCACGCCCGGATCAATCCCTCCACTCAGCCTTCCGACGTCGCCGGTGGATCAAAAGCACTCGAGCTAACGCTCATTGTTGAATGGGGCGGCTTCGCCGCGGGCAGCTGCGCTGCTTTGCTTTTGCTTTTGTGGGAGCGAGCCTGCTCGCGAAGGCGGCCCGACAGCCGACCTGGTCTTGAGGTAACACTCGATCCAACTGTAGGAGCCGCCGAAGGCTGCGATCTTTTGATCTGGCTCTTGATCTGGCTTTTGCTTTGCTTCGGCTTTTGATCTTTTGCCCCTTCGGCAGGCTTCGTTACGGGATCGATCCGGGTGTGGGAGCGCAGCGACCGTACGACGCAGTCGTACACAGCGGAAGGAGGTGCAGCGAAGCAAACCGTAGCCGCTGCGCCCGGATCGGTCCCGTAACGAAGGTACCCCGAGCTTTAGCGAGCGGGCCGTACGCCGGGGCAAAGCCTTTTGGGTTACCTTTTTGGCGTCTGAAAAAGGTGACTCGCTGTAAGAGCGAAACCGCCAGCGGCAACACCCGCAGCAACGGATATACACCCAAAACCCCAAGAACCTGGTCGGCCCAAAGGCCGCCAAGGCCGCCAAAAAACAAAACCCCCGACAAACCAGAAGTCTGTCGGGGGTTTTGTTTGTCTTGAGATTCCAGGCGTCTCGCAACGCCTGATCTCAGCTCAGCTTATTGGCAAGCTTCGCAATCCGGCTCGTCAATCGCGCAGGCCTTTGGCACTGGCGCCGGACCTGCCGGAGCGGCCAGAACCGAATCGTCGCCGTGGTTGCCGCCGCTGGAAACAGCGTTCAGCTTACCGGTGTTGATGGTCGACTTCTCGGTGCTGGTCGCGGCCAGGGCACGGAGGTAGTAGGTGGTTTTCAGACCACGGTACCAGGCCATGCGGTAGGTCACATCGAGCTTCTTGCCCGATGCGCCGGCGATGTACAGGTTCAGCGACTGGGCCTGGTCGATCCACTTCTGACGACGGCTGGCGGCGTCAACGATCCACTTGGTGTCCACTTCGAACGCGGTCGCGTAGAGCTCTTTGAGTTCTTGCGGGATGCGCTCGATCTGCTGCACCGAACCGTCGTAGTACTTCAGGTCGTTGATCATGACCGAGTCCCACAGACCGCGAGCCTTCAGGTCGCGAACCAGGTACGGGTTGATCACGGTGAATTCGCCCGACAGGTTCGATTTCACGTACAGGTTCTGGTAGGTCGGTTCGATCGACTGCGAAACGCCAGTGATGTTGGCGATGGTCGCGGTCGGTGCGATGGCCATGATGTTCGAGTTACGGATACCTTTCTGTACACGGGCGCGAACCGGTGCCCAGTCGAGGGTTTCCTTCAGGTCGACGTCGATGTACTTCTCGCCACGCTGTTCGATCAGGATCTGTTGCGAATCCAGCGGCAGGATGCCCTTGGACCACAGCGAACCGTTGAACGTCTCGTAGGCGCCGCGCTCGTCGGCCAGGTCGCAGGAAGCCTGGATCGCGTAGTAGCTGACCGCTTCCATCGACTTGTCGGCGAACTCGACGGCAGCGTCGGAGCCGTAGGCGATGTGCTGCAGGTACAGAGCGTCCTGGAAGCCCATGATGCCCAGACCGACCGGACGGTGGCGGAAGTTGGAGTTCTTCGCTTGCGGCACCGAGTAGTAGTTGATGTCGATCACGTTATCGAGCATGCGCACGGCAGTGTTCACGGTGCGTTGCAGCTTGGCGGTATCGAGCTTGCCGTCGACGATGTGATTCGGCAGGTTGATCGAGCCCAGGTTGCAAACGGCGATTTCGTCCTTGTTGGTGTTCAAGGTGATCTCGGTGCACAGGTTCGAGCTATGAACCACGCCGACGTGCTGCTGCGGGCTGCGCAGGTTGCACGGGTCTTTGAAAGTCAGCCATGGGTGGCCGGTTTCGAAGAGCATGGAGAGCATCTTGCGCCACAGGTCTTTGGCCTGGATGGTCTTGAACAGCTTGACCTTGCCCGGATACTCGGTCAGCGCCTCGTAGTACTCGTAGCGCTCTTCGAAGGCTTTACCGGTCAGGTCGTGCAGGTCCGGTACTTCGGATGGCGAGAACAGGGTCCACTTGCCGTCATCGAAGACACGCTTCATGAACAGGTCAGGGATCCAGTTGGCGGTGTTCATGTCGTGGGTACGACGACGATCGTCACCGGTGTTCTTGCGCAGCTCGATGAACTCTTCGATGTCCATGTGCCAGGTTTCCAGGTAGGCACACACCGCGCCTTTGCGCTTGCCACCCTGGTTCACGGCCACAGCGGTGTCGTTCACTACTTTGAGGAACGGCACCACGCCTTGCGACTTGCCGTTGGTGCCCTTGATGTACGAACCCAGCGCACGAACAGGCGTCCAGTCGTTGCCCAGGCCGCCGGCAAATTTCGACAGCATGGCGTTGTCGTGGATCGCGTGATAGATGCCCGACAGGTCATCCGGCACGGTGGTCAGGTAGCAGCTCGACAGCTGTGGACGCAGGGTGCCGGCGTTGAACAGGGTCGGGGTCGAAGCCATGTAGTCGAACGAGGACAGCAGATTGTAGAACTCGATCGCACGGTCTTCTTTCTGCTTCTCTTCGATCGCAAGACCCATGGCCACGCGCATGAAGAAGATCTGCGGCAGTTCGAAACGCACGCCATCCTTGTGGATGAAGTAGCGGTCGTACAGGGTCTGCAGGCCCAGATAGGTGAATTGCTGATCGCGCTCGTGGTTGATCGCCTTGCCCAGTTTTTCCAGGTCGAAGGTAGCCAGCACAGGGTTCAGCAGTTCGAACTCGATACCTTTGGCGATGTAGGCCGGCAGAGCCTTGGCGTACAGGTCGGCCATTTCGTGATGGGTGGCGCTTTCGGCGACTTCGAGGAAGTTCAGGCCTTCGGCACGCAGGGTGTCCATCAGCAGGCGGGCGGTGACGAACGAGTAGTTCGGCTCGCGCTCGACCAGGGTACGGGCGGTCATCACCAGGGCGGTGTTGACGTCGGTCAGGGCCACGCCGTCGTACAGGTTCTTCAGGGTTTCGCGCTGGATCAGGTCGCCGTCGACTTCTTCCAGGCCTTCGCAGGCTTCGGTAACGATGGTGTTCAGGCGGCCCATGTCCAGCGGCGCGAGGCTGCCGTCGGCGCGGGTGATGCGGATCGACGGGTGCGCGTTGACTGCTGCTTCGGCAGGAGCGTGAGCTGCGCGCTCTTTCGAACGGCCGTCACGGTAGATCACGTAGTCGCGTGCAACTTTCTGCTCGCCGGCACGCATCAGGGCCAGTTCGACCTGGTCCTGGATTTCTTCGATGTGGATGGTGCCGCCCGATGGCATGCGACGCTTGAAGGTCGCGGTGACCTGTTCGGTCAGGCGCGCAACGGTGTCGTGGATTCGCGACGAGGCGGCAGCGGTGCCGCCTTCAACTGCGAGGAACGCTTTGGTGATAGCGACGGTGATCTTGTCATCGGTGTAAGGAACGACAGTGCCATTACGCTTGATCACGCGCAGCTGGCCAGGCGCGGTGGCTGCCAGATCCGAAGTCGAATCGGCGGCCTGCGGCAAGGTGCCCTGCGGGTTCTCGCGAGTTGTGTCGGTTTGCATGGGGGGTGGTCTCCACATTCTCTATGTTTGTTTGGCACCGTCATGGTGCTCACCGTTCTGTACCGAAGCACTGCAACCGACGGGCGTCGGCATTACAAACTTCGGAACAGTAGGAAAAAGGCTGCAACGCCGCATCCTTGCCGAAGTTTTGGTTACGAGCCGAAGCTCGCCACCGGATTCCTTCGCGGGTGGCAGTCATGACTGCAACACCCATACCGTTTTGTCCGTTTCGGACCAAATAAAACGGTGCCATCCGCCAGCGCGGTTTGGGCTTGAAAAAACTCGCTTGTTCTACCGGAAACTGGCCATAAAGCACTTGAGTTTCAGGTCTGAAATGTGGTTGGGCATTTTAGGTGAAAACCCTATATGTAGGGTCTCTCTTTTCGCCGTGCTACAAGATAATGCGTTTCAGGGGGGGATTGCAACGTACTACCTGTGGATAAGCCTGTGCGTAATTTGTGTAAGAAAGAGGGAAAACGCGTGTAGGCCGCGAACCTGCTGAGCCAGACCGTTTGTCATTGTTTTTTTGTCTGGAAAAACGCTTCAGCGGTTTTTTAAGGGCGCGAACCCTATCACAGAATTCCGCCTTGTCCGAACGCATTTACCGACTTGTTTTCCGGGTGAGCGGCGTTTATACAATCGCTGGGTGCATGGGCATTTTTATCCTCCTGAAACATGACAGATGATCGGGAGGTACACGCAGGATTGTGGGAGCGAGCCTGCTCGCGAATCGGTTGACCACTGAGCATTCAGGTTGGAGCAACAGACGCTTTCGCGAGCGGGCTCGCTCCCACAGGTTTTGTCCGTGTCAGGCGATTGTCTTTCTTCTTTTAATAAAAACAGCAAGCAGAGGTCACCGGTGGAGCAACAAACCTGGCAGGTATTGATCGTCGAGGATGACCAGCGACTGGCCGAGCTCACCCGCGATTACCTGCAAGCCAATGGCCTGCGCGTGGAGATCGAAGGCAACGGTGCGCTGGCGGCGGCGCGGATCATCAAGGAGCAGCCGGATCTGGTGATCCTCGATCTGATGCTGCCCGGCGAGGATGGCCTGAGCATCTGCCGCAAGGTGCGCAGCCAGTACGACGGGCCGATCCTGATGCTCACCGCGCGCACCGATGACGCTGATCAGATCCACGGCCTCGACCTCGGTGCCGACGACTACGTATGCAAACCCGTGCGTCCGCGCTTGTTGCTGGCGCGCATCCAGGCGTTGCTGCGCCGCAGTGACACACCGGAGCCGGCCGCGGAAAAATCCCGGCGTTTGCAATTCGGTCCACTGGTGGTCGACAACGCGTTACGTGAAGCCTGGCTGAGCGACAACGGCATCGAGCTGACCAGCGCCGAATTCGACCTGCTGTGGCTGCTGGTGTCCAACGCCGGGCGGATTCTGTCCCGCGAAGAAATCTTCACTGCCCTGCGCGGCATTGGCTATGACGGCCAGGACCGTTCGATCGACGTGCGTATCTCGCGCATCCGCCCGAAAATCGGCGACGACCCCGACCATCCGCGCCTGATCAAGACCATCCGCAGCAAAGGCTACCTGTTCGTCCCGGAAGCCTGCGCAGACCTGGCGCTGTGAATTCGATCTTCCTGCGCATCTACGGCGGCATGTGCGCCGCGCTGATTCTGGTGGCGGTGCTTGGCGTGCTGGCGCTGAACCTGCTCAATCAGGTGCGCAGCGAGCAATACCGCGAACGCCTGGCCCACGGCACCTTCTCGCTGATGGCCGATAATCTGCAACCGATGAACCAGACCGAGCGCCATCGCGCGCTGCTGGTGTGGGAGCGGCTGCTCGGTATTCCGCTGACGCTGAAGAAATTCTCTGAAACCGACCTTGATCTGGCCCAGCGCACCCGTGTGTTGCGCGGTCAGGCGCTGGTCGAGCAGACCGGGCCACACGCGGCAAAGGTCTATCGGCTGATCAGCGAAAAAGAGCAAATGATGCTGGTGGGCGAGGTACAGCAAATCAGCGAGCAACTGGCCCGGGCGACCATTTACCTGCTGGCCGATGAACTGGTGCGGGTACCGGTCGGCGAACAGCCCAAACGTCTGGCGCAGATAAAGCAGGAAAAGGGCTTTGGCTTCGATCTGCGTCTGGTCACGGTAAATGACGCCGACATGGACGAAGATCAGAGCCGCCGCGTGGCCGAGGGCGATACGGTGATGGCGCTGGGCAAGGGCGGCGATTCGATCCGCGTCTTCGCCGGTATGGTCGGCACGCCGTGGGTGCTGGAAATCGGCCCGCTGTATCAGATGAATCCGTATCCGCCGGAATGGCTGGTATTGATTGCCGCGCTGGGCCTGACCCTGATCGGCCTTATCGTTTATCTGTTGGTGCGTCAGCTCGAGCGACGTTTGCGCGGCCTCGAAGCAGCGGCCACGCGCATCGCCAAGGGCAGCCTGGAAACCCGTGTGCCGGCGCGCGGTGCCGACTCGGTCGGACGGCTGGCGTTGGCGTTCAATGGCATGGCCGAGCACCTGCAACAGTTGCTGGCGATCCAGCGTGAACTGGTGCGTGCGGTTTCTCATGAACTGCGTACCCCAGTGGCGCGGCTGCGTTTCGGGCTGGAAATGATCGGCACGGCGACCACTCCGCAAGCGCTGGAAAAATACCGCGAAGGCATGGATCACGACATCGAAGACCTCGATAAGCTGGTCGACGAGATGCTCACTTACGCACGGCTGGAGCAGGGCTCGCCGGCGCTGACTTTCCAGCGCATCGATCTGGATGCGCTGGTCAATCAGGTGATCGCAGAATTGGCGCCGCTGCGCGCCGAGGTCACGGTGCAGCGCGGTTTGTGTTTGTCATCGGCCGACAACGACGGCGCGTGGGTCGAGGCCGAGCCGCGTTATTTGCATCGGGCGCTGCAGAATCTGGTGGGCAACGCGATGCGCCATGCGCATTCGCAGGTGACGGTGAGTTATCAGGTTGGCCAGTTGCGTTGTCGGATCGACGTCGAGGATGACGGGCCGGGCGTGCCGGAAGTGGCGTGGGAACGGATCTTCACGCCGTTTCTGCGCCTCGACGACAGCCGCACGCGCGCCTCGGGCGGGCATGGTCTGGGCTTGTCGATTGTGCGACGGATCATTCACTGGCACGACGGCCGGGCGATCATTGGCAAGAGCAAGAGTCTGGGTGGGGCCTGTTTCAGTCTGAGCTGGCCGAGGAATCAGGAGCGCCGCTGAGATTCGGGATACCGCCTTCGCGAGCAGGCTCGCTCCCACATTTGAAATGCAATCCCCTGTGGGAGCGAGCCTGCTCGCGAAGGCGCCATGACAGGCAATGCAAACTTCAGGCAGGAATGCTGACCAGACTCAACAACTGCCCATCCTGCACTGCAAACTGCGCCTCCAGCTCCGATCCGTTGCGCCATTCGCTGGACAAATCAGTCAACAACCGCAGCCTGACCTGACCCGCCGCACTCCATTCCAGCACTTCGGCATGCTCGAAATAAAAGCGCTGCTGCACGATCGGGTACAGCGCCTTGAACAAACTCTCTTTCACCGAAAACGTCAGGGTCACCCGCAGCGCCAGTTGCTCCTGCGAGCCTGCCGCCATGCGCTGCATTTCCGCCGGGGTGAGAATTTCCCCGGCCAGGCGTTCAGCGCGCTCGTTACTCAACAGGTTTTCCAGATCCATGCCCAAGCCGCGCCAGTGTTGCTTGTTGGCGACAATCGCCGCCGCACGGCCAGTGCTGTGGGTGATCGAACCGCAGATGTGCGCCGGCCAAACCGGCGCGCGGTCTTCGCCAATCGGCGGGACGATATTCAGGCCTTCGAGTTGTTGCAGCGCGGCACGGGCGCAAATGCGCCCGGCGAGAAACTCGGCCTGGCGCTTGGCCACCGAGCGCTGAATGCTCGGCGGCGTCGGCACAGCGCTGCGCTGGAAGTCATCGCCGAGCAGGCGTGTCGGGTCGAAGTGGGTACTGAGCAGCACGGTATCGGCCAGGACCGTCGGCAACGGCCAGTGGCTGTCGAGCGCAGTGCAGCAGGCGGGCAGGGCGGGGGTGGTATGCATGGCGGGCATTTTGCCGGTTAGTCGAGGCAAGGTCGAGAACGGCGGTGAAGCCTTCGCGAGCAGGCTCGCTTCCACAGGGGATTTTCTGTGCGACAGGGATCCAATGTGGGAGCGAGTCTGCTCGCGAAGGCCGCGCCTCGGTCGCTACTGACTCAGCCGAAAATCTTCTTGAAGAACGCCTGCATATCCGCCCAGGATTTTTCATCCGCCGCCTTGTTGTAACCAATGTCCGGCCCGCCATGCTCGCCATGGCTCAAACGATCGGCATCCGGATTGCTGAAACCATGCTTGGCGCCATCCAGACTGACGAACTGGTAGTCCGCCCCGGCCTTGTCCATCTCTGACTTGAAGGCGGTGACGTGGTCCTGAGTGACCATGCTGTCCAGCGCACCGTGCTCGACGAGGATTTTCGCCTTGACGCTGCCCGGAGTCGCCGGGGTCTTGGTTGCCAGCGCGCCATGGAAACTCACCACGCCGGCCAGCGGCACACCCTGACGCGCCGCATTCAGCACCACGGCGCCACCGAAGCAATAGCCGATGGCGGCGATCCTGTTCGGGTCGGTCTGCTTTTGCTTCTTCAACAGATCGAGCCCGGCGGCGAAGCGTTTACTGGCGGCATCGGCATCCTTGGTCGCTGCCTGCATGAAGGCCATGGCGTCTTTCGGGTGCTCGGTGTTTTTGCCTTCACCGTACATATCGATGGCCAGAGCGCTGTAGCCGAGTTCGGCAAGATCCCGCGCGCGGCGCTTGGCGTAATCGTTCAGCCCCCACCATTCGTGAACCACGACAACGCCGGGGCGTGGGCCTTTGATCGCGTCGTCGTAGGCGTAGTAGCCGATCAGTTGGCTGCCGTCGGCGCTTTGGTAGGGGATTTCTTCAGTCTTGATCGCAGCCTGGGTGAAGCTGCTGACTGCCAGCAAAGTGAGGGCGAGGAACAGGCGCATGGTCGGGTCTCCTTATTGAAAGTGGTCAGAACAGCCTAGTCGATCCGGTTCAGGTCAGGTTCAGAGACGGTTCAGGGGCCGTACAGGGGCGGCTCAGTAACCTTGCGCCATACCCAAACAGCACTGTGAAAGAGGAAATACCCATGACTCGTTTAAACAAATTGCTGCTGGCTTTTACCCTGTTAGGCTCCAGCATCGCGGCCAACGCCGACGACACCAGCAACTTCGCCGGCCTGACGTTCGGCCAGACCAGCGACAAGATCGACAAGTCCCACGCGCTCAACAACAATCTCGGCAACCCCAACGTCACCGGGGCCATCGACGGCAACAACACCTACGGCATGCGCCTCGGTCAGCAAAACAGCCAGGGCCGCTACTACGCCACCTACGACAACGTTTCCGGCTCGCACAATGGCGTTAAACTGCGCCAGGAAAATCTGCTCGGCAGCTATGACCTGTTCTACCCGGTGGGCGGCAGCACCAAGTTGTTCGGTGGCGCCACGGCCGGTCTGACCAAGCTGACGCAGGATTCGCCGGGTTTCAGCCGTGACAGCGACATCGGTTACGCCATCGGTGGCCAGGTCGGTGTGTTGCAGCAAGTTTCGCAGAACACCTCGATAGAACTCGGTTACCGTTACCTGCGCAGCAACGCCAGCACCGAAATGAAAGACAGCGGCGGCAGCAAACAGGGCTCGCTGGACTTGACCAGCAGCGCGCAGACCTACCTGTCGGCCAACTACTATTTCTAAGCGGTTGTCGCCGATTGAAGTGTGGGAGCGAGCCTGCTCGCGAAAGGGGTGTATCAGCCGACACTTGCTTGGCTGATCCACCGTATTCGCGAGCAGGCTCGCTCCCACAGGTAGTTGCCTGGAGAGTTCAAGTGATAGGGAGAAAGGCATGAAACTGTTGGTCGTCGAAGACGAGGCGCTGTTGCGTCATCACCTGCAAACCCGCCTGACGGAAAGCGGTCATGTGGTCGAGTCCGTGGCCAATGCCGAGGAGGCGCTGTACCAGACCGGCCAGTACAACTTCGATCTGGCGGTGATCGATCTCGGCCTGCCGGGCATGGGCGGCCTCGACCTGATCCGCCAGTTGCGCTCGGGCGGCAAGACCTTCCCGATCCTCATACTCACTGCGCGCGGCAACTGGCAGGACAAGGTTGAAGGACTCGCCGCCGGTGCCGACGATTACGTAGTGAAGCCGTTCCAGTTCGAAGAACTCGACGCACGCCTGAACGCATTGCTGCGCCGCTCCAGCGGCTTCACCCAGTCGACCATCGTTGCCGGGCCGTTGCTGCTCGACCTCAATCGCAAACAGGCCAGCCTCGATGAACAACCGCTGGCGCTGACCGCTTACGAATACCGCATCCTCGAATACCTCATGCGCCACCATCAGCAGGTGGTGCCCAAGGATCGCTTGATGGAGCAGCTGTATCCGGATGACGACGAGCGCGATCCGAATGTCATCGAAGTGCTGGTCGGCCGTCTGCGCCGCAAGCTCGAAGGCCCGGCCGGGTTCAAACCGATCGACACCGTGCGCGGCCTTGGCTACCTGTTCAATGAGCGCTGCACTTGATCCGTTCCCTTCGCGTTCGCTTGATGCTCGCCGCCACCACGTTGGCGGTGTTGTTCATGCTCGCTTTGTTGCCGGCGATGCAGGGCGCGTTCAGCCTTGCCTTGCAGGACTCGATCGAACAACGCCTGGCCTCCGACGTCACCACATTGATCTCCGCCGCGCGGGTGGAAAACGGTCGGCTGGTGATGCCGTCGCAATTGCCCGACGAGCGTTTCAACCTCACCGATTTCCGCTTGCTCGGCTATATCTACGACCGCGACGGCAAACTGGTGTGGCGCTCGAAAGCCACCCAGGAAGAACAGATCAACTACAAACCGCGCTACGACGGCCTCGGCAACGAGTTCGCGCGGATTCGTGAAGCCAGCGGTCAGGAGTTCTTCGTCTACGACGTCGAAGTCAAATTGCTCGGCGGCAAAAGCGCAGCGTTCAGCATCGTTGCTCTGCAACCGGTGCGTGAATACGAAACCACCCTCGAAGGCCTGCGGGAAAACCTCTATCTGGGCTTCGGCGCGGCATTGCTGGTTTTGCTGGCATTGCTGTGGATCGGCCTGACCTGGGGCCTCAAGGCCTTGCGCCGCTTGAGCCAGGAACTCGACGAAATCGAAGGCGGCACCCGCGAAAGCCTGACGGAAAAACACCCGCGTGAACTGCTGCGCCTGACCGGCTCGCTCAACCGCTTGCTGCTCAGCGAACGCCAGCAACGCAGCCGCTACCGCGACTCCCTCGACGACCTCGCCCACAGCCTGAAAACCCCGTTGGCGGTGCTGCAAGGCGTCAGCGAAGACATGGCCCAGCGCCCTGAAGACCGTGATCAGGCGTGGGTTCTGCAAAGTCAGATCGAACGCATGAGCCAGCAGATCAGCTACCAACTGCAACGGGCCAGCCTGCGCAAAAGCGGCCTGGTGCGCCATCAGGTGCGCCTGCAACCAGTGCTCAAAAGCCTCTGCGATACGCTGGACAAGGTCTACCGCGACAAACATGTGCGCGTGACCTTTGATCTGCCGGAGCATTGCTACGTGCCGATCGAGCAGGGCGCCCTGCTGGAAATGCTCGGTAACCTGCTGGAAAACGCCTACCGCCTGTGCCTCGGCGAAGTGCGGGTCAGCGTGCGCGAATCACTGGCCGGGATCGAGTTGTGTGTCGAGGACGATGGCCCGGGTGTGCCACTCGATCAGCGTGCGCGGATTCTTGAGCGTGGCGAACGGCTGGACGCCCAGCATCCCGGGCAGGGCATCGGGCTGGCGGTGGTCAAGGACATCATCGAAAGCTACAACGCGCGTTTGGCTTTGGGCGATTCACCGATGGGCGGGGCGGCGTTCAGGATTCATTTTCCTGCGGTGTGAAGGTTGGCAGTGCCAGCCTCTTCGCGAGCAGGCTCGATCCCGCCTTGAAAAGCATTCTCCTGTGGGAGCGAGCCTGCTCGCGAAGGCGTCTGACTTCACAACTCCTGTGCCCGATAAGCCCCCGGTGTCAGCCCCGTCCATTTCTTGAATGCCCGGTGAAACGCCGAAGGCTCAGAGAACCCGAGCTGCTCGGCAATCTGCTGCAACGACAGATCCGCGCGGCCCAGATGATAGATGGCGATATCCCGCCGCAGCTGATCTTTCAGCTCCTGAAAACTGGTGCCTTCCTCGCGCAAGTGCCGGCGCAAGGTCTGCGGGCTGATATGCAGATGCGCCGCAACCGCTTCCAGATCAGGCCAGTGCGCAGCGTCGCGACTGAGCAAGCGGCGCAGACGGCTGCTCAGGCTGTCGCCGTCGTCCGGGCGTGAGAGCAGGTCGGCGGGGGAGCGTTCGAGGAAGTGCTTGAGCGTGCGTTCGTCCTGCAACAGCGGCATTGCCAGGTAGCGACTGTGAAACAGCAGGCTGCTTTGCTCGGCATCAAAGGTCAGCGGGCAGGGGAACAGCAGGTCGTATTCGCTGCCGTGCTCGGGGCGCGGATAGCTGAAGGTTGCCTGCTCAAGGCGTATCCGCTGGCCGATCAGCCAACTGCCGAGGCGGTGCCAGATCACCAACAGACTCTCGCTGAGAAAACGATCCGGGTCCCACCACTGCGCGTCGTCCAGACTCAAACGCACCCATTCGTCTTCGCGGCGCAGGGTCAGGCGTGGGGAGTCGGGGAACAGGCTGTAAAACAACAAGCCACGTTGCAGAGCCTTCTCCAGGTTGCGGCAGTGAATCGAGGCGTGGCACATCATGGCGAAGCTGCCGGGCTTGCTCGGCGCGCTGCCGAAACCCAGGTATTCGTCGTCCAGCGCCAGCCACAGCCCTTGAATCAGCCGGGTGAACTGCTCCGGGGCAATCCGCGCGCGGGGTTCGTCGAGCAACTCCGGGCTGATCCCCAGTTGCTGCAACAGACCTGAATAATCCAGGCCGCGCCGGCGTGCGCCGCCAAGGGCGGCACGGGCGAAATGGCTGGCGATGGTGCGTTCGCGCATAAGCGGCAATCCTTGTTCAGGCACCGATCGTAACGGCGGGCCGGCAACGCCACAAGGCGGATTTCCGCCAAATTGCAGGACGCCGAACGCTCAGTTGGCGGAAATCCGCCATGCCTCAAGTCACTGATTGGTGACAGGAAAATCCCCCAGCCCCTGATATCAAAAGGCTTGCTGCCATTCGCACCAATCTGGCACGACGTTTGCGATACAAGCGACAGAAGCGTGCATTTCTCCGACCGGGAAAAATGCCGTTCCAACAACAAATCCCTCCAGTGCAGGAGGGTTCGCAATTAAGGTTCAGCGCTCGACAGATGGATGTTGCCGCTGGACGCTTGAGGAAACCTGCAATGACGACTCGTCAGCCACTGTACAAATCCCTGTATTTCCAGGTGATCGTTGCCATCGCCATCGGCATCCTGCTTGGTCACTTCTATCCGCAGACCGGTGTGGCCCTCAAGCCACTGGGTGACGGCTTCATCAAGCTGATCAAAATGGTCATCGCCCCGATCATCTTCTGTACTGTTGTCAGCGGCATCGCCGGCATGCAGAACATGAAGTCGGTAGGCAAGACCGGCGGCTACGCGCTGCTGTACTTCGAAATCGTTTCCACCATTGCCCTGCTGATCGGTCTGATCGTGGTCAACGTTGTGCAACCGGGCGCCGGCATGCACATCGACGTCACCACCCTCGACGCCTCGAAAATCGCCACCTACGTGACGGCCAGTAAAGACCAGAGCATTGTCGGTTTCCTCCTCAATGTGATCCCGAACACCATCGTCGGCGCGTTCGCCACCGGTGACATCCTGCAAGTGCTGATGTTCTCGGTGATCTTCGGCTACGCCCTGCATCGCCTGGGTTCGTACGGTCGTCCGCTGCTGGACATGATCGATCGCTTCGCCCACGTGATGTTCAACATCATCAACATGATCATGAAACTGGCGCCGCTGGGTGCGTTCGGTGCCATGGCGTTCACCATCGGTGCCTACGGTGTCGGCTCGCTGGTGCAACTGGGCCAGTTGATGATCTGCTTCTACATCACCTGCGTCCTGTTCGTCGTGCTGGTGCTGGGTGCGATCTGCCGGGCTCACGGTTTCAGCGTATTCAAGCTGGTGCGCTACATCCGTGAAGAACTGTTGATCGTACTGGGTACGTCCTCGTCGGAATCGGCACTGCCACGCATGCTGATCAAGATGGAGCGTCTGGGCGCGAAGAAATCGGTAGTGGGTCTGGTGATCCCGACCGGTTACTCGTTCAACCTCGACGGTACTTCGATCTACCTGACCATGGCCGCCGTGTTCATCGCCCAGGCGACTGACACGCACATGGACATCACCCACCAGATCACCCTGCTGCTGGTACTGCTGCTGTCCTCCAAAGGCGCGGCGGGTGTGACCGGTTCGGGCTTCATCGTCCTGGCCGCGACACTGTCGGCGGTAGGTCACCTGCCGGTTGCCGGTCTGGCGCTGATCCTCGGTATCGACCGTTTCATGTCTGAAGCCCGCGCACTGACCAACCTGGTCGGTAACGCTGTAGCGACCATCGTCGTCGCCAAGTGGGTCAAGGAACTGGACACCGATCAACTGCAGACCGAGCTGGCTTCCGGCGGTCGCGGTATCTCCGATGAGCGTGAAGAAGACGACCTGGGTGTGGCTGAAGGCCCAACCCCGAGCAATGTGAAGTAAGCATCGCTTGCACAGAAAAACCCGCCTCGGCGGGTTTTTTTGCCCCCGGAATTTGAGCGCAACGGTCACACCTGCTGACATTTGCGGTGATTGCCGCATCGGCGATGGCTGCCTAGGCTGAGTACATCGCCCAAGGAGTTCGCCCATGTCTGCACCGCTGGCCTCACTGAAGATTCTCGATTTCTCCACCTTGCTGCCGGGCCCGTTCGCCTCGTTGCTGCTGGCGGACATGGGCGCCGAGGTGCTGCGCATCGAATCGCCAACCCGTATGGATCTGCTGCGGGTGCTGCCGCCGCATGATGGCGGGGTCTCGGCCAGCCACGCTTATCTGAACCGCAACAAGCGCAGTCTGGCGCTGGATCTCAAACAGCCCGAAGCGTTGGAGATCATCAAGCAACTGCTGGGCGAGTACGACATCGTGCTCGAGCAGTTTCGCCCCGGGGTGATGGAGCGCCTGGGCCTGGGTTATGAAGCGTTGAAAGCGATCAATCCAAAGCTGATTTATGTGTCGATCAGCGGTTACGGCCAGACCGGGCCGTACAAGGAACGCGCCGGGCATGACATCAACTATCTGGCGCTGGCCGGGCTTGCCAGCTATACCGGGCGCGCCGACAGCGGGCCGTTGCCGCTGGGCATGCAGGTGGCGGACGTGGCGGGCGGCTCGCTACACGGCGTGATCGGCTTGCTGGCAGCGGTGATTGCCCGTCAGCAAACCGGGCAGGGCACCCATCTGGATGTGAGCATGACCGACTGCGCGTTCAGCCTGAACGCCATGGCCGGCGCTGGCTATCTGGCCTGCGGCGCGGAACCGGGCCGGGAAGACCAGATGCTCAATGGCGGCAGCTTTTACGATTATTACCGTACCCGGGATGGGCGCTGGATGTCGGTGGGCAGTCTGGAGCCGGCCTTCATGCAGCAATTGTGCACGGCGCTGGGCCGGCCGGAACTGGCCGCGCAAGGGTTGTCGCCCAGGCCTGAGCAACAACAGGCCTTGAAAGAGGCGTTGCGCATTGAATTCGAGCGGCATGATTTTGCAGAACTGTGTGAGTTGTTCGCCGGGGTCGATGCCTGTGTCGAGCCGGTACTGAGTCTGGGCGAGGCGTTGCGCCACCCGCAAATGCAGGCGCGGGAGCTGGTGACCCAGGTACCGCGCGGCGATGGCACGACGCAGGCGCAGATGGCTTGTCCGTTGAAATTTTCTGAGGCGTTGCCGGCGCCAAGACATGTTGGCGCCGGTTTGGGGCAGCATACGGATGAGGTGTTGGGGGAGTTGGGCTTGAGTGCTGAGCGGATCGCCGAGTTGCGTTCGGCCAAGGTGATTCTGTAGCGCCCATGCCGCCGCCTTCGCGAGCAGGCTCGCTCCCACATTGAAATGCATTCCCCTGTGGGAGCGAGCCTGCTCGCGAAGGGGTCAGTCAATACAACCCAGGAACCAACTATTCCACCCGCATCTCACCACTGAACACCAGCGTACTGCGGCAGCGCCGGCACAGATACCGCCGCCCTTGCCGCACCAGGCCATGACGCTGGGCGGTAAACGGGAAATCACTGTCGGGGCACGGGCATTTGTAGATATAGCGGGTCACGCTGCGCCGCTTGATTTCATAGGTGTGGCAGCGATCCGGCGGCAATTCGTAGACGCCGCGCATGATCAGTTGCCACTCCTCGCCATGGGGCTGGATGCGGTCGCCGAACAGTTGATGAGCGATCAGGTGAGCGACTTCGTGAGCGACGGTCTGCTTGAGGAAGTGCTCGGTGTTTTCCCGGTACAGCTGCGGATTAAAGCGCAGCAGGTTCTCGTGCAGATGCGCGACACCGGCTTTCTGCCCGCGCAGCTTGAGACTGACGACGGGGCGTTTGAAGGAACGTTTGAAAAAGGATTCAGCGAGTTGGTAACAGTCTTCGACGCGGGTATTGAGTTGCTCGGGCATGCTTGATGGATCTCCAGAGGCGCCGAGTATGCCGCAACCCCGGCGACTTGCGAATCGCCGACCTGCCGAATGGTCGTCGCCCAACGAGAAGGCCGCCTTGCGGCGGCCTGTATTGGCAGATGTTGTTTTTCTCAGGGAGGAAACAGGTCAGTTGGTATAGACCGGGCCGACACCCAGGCCCCAGACAATCACGGTGAACGCCATGATCGCCACCAGCACCACCAGCCCAACCGCGAGCACCGAGCTGGAAAACAGAAAACCTTCATCCGAAGGGATGTTCATGAAGGTCGGCAGGCCGACATACAACAGATACACCGTATAGCAGATGGCCGCCGTGCCGACGATCATCCCCAGCCACATGTGCGGATACAGCGCCGCCAGACCGCCGACGAACAACGGTGTCGCGGTGTATGTGGCAAACGCCACGCAACGGGCCAGGCTTGGATTGGCGTCATAGGTGCGCGCCATCCAGTGCACGAAGGCGCCCATCACCGCGACCCCGCCGAGCATCGCCAGGTACGACATGATGGTCATCCACAGAGCGCTTTCAAACGTGAGCATCACCGGCGCGCGATTGCCGATCACCCAGCCGACCTGGGTCGTGCCGATGAACGCCGAGACAGCGGGGATCGCCGCCAGAATCAGCGTGTGCGTCAGGTACATGTGGCTGATGCTTTCCTCTTGGTCGCCACGGATCTCCTTCCATTCCTGATCGGGGTGGGTAAACAGTCCCACTACGTGATGGATCATGCCATTCACTCCTCTTGTCATTGCCATCGCCCCCCCACGGAGCGCCTACGGGCCAAGATGGCCGAGCAAATACAGGTCTTCAGATGTGTGCGACCTTATGTCGCAGTATAGAAAGGACTCCAGCGCACCGGTATGCCGGGCTTAGAGCAAATCGCGCTGTAAACGGGGTGGGTAATCGCCTCGGAGTCTTGCGGTGAAGGCATTTATGAGGTTGAAACACTTTTGTGGCGAGGGGATTTATCCCCGTTCGGCTGCGCAGCAGTCGCCAGCCCATTCAGCGCGTAGTGTCAGGCAATACGAGTTCTCAGGTATTGGGGCTGCTTCGCAACCCAGCCGGGATAAATCCCCTCGCCACAGATGCTTCGCGCTACTGGGGTTTTTGCGTAAAATGCCGGCCTTTCGTCACACCTCACGGATTTCGCGTCATGGGCACTCTTACGGTCAACCAGAACAAACTGCAAAAGCGCCTGCGCCGCCTGGCCGGCGAAGCGATCGCCGATTTCAACATGATCGAAGATGGCGACAAGGTTATGGTCTGCCTGTCCGGGGGCAAGGACAGCTACACCATGCTTGACGTGCTGATGCACCTGCAGAAGGTTGCACCGATCAAGTTCGACATCGTCGCGGTGAACATGGACCAGAAACAGCCGGGCTTTCCCGAGCACGTGCTGCCGGCCTACCTGAAAGAGTTGGGCATTGAGTATCACATCGTCGAGAAAGACACTTACTCGGTGGTCAAGGAACTGGTGCCGGAAGGCAAGACCACCTGTTCGCTGTGCTCGCGCCTGCGTCGCGGCACGCTTTACACCTTCGCTGACGAAATCGGCGCGACGAAAATGGCCCTCGGTCATCACCGCGACGACATCGTCGAAACGTTCTTCCTCAACATGTTCTTCAACGGCACCCTGAAAGCGATGCCGCCGAAGCTGCGCGCCGACGACGGCCGCAACGTGGTGATTCGCCCGCTGGCGTACTGCAACGAGAAGGACATTCAGGCCTACTCGGACCTCAAGCAATTCCCGATCATCCCGTGCAACCTCTGCGGCTCGCAGGAAAATCTGCAGCGCCAGGTGGTCAAGGAAATGCTCCAGGACTGGGACCGCAAGACCCCGGGCCGCACCGAATCGATTTTCCGCAGCCTGCAGAACGTGGTGCCGTCGCAACTGGCCGACCGCAACCTGTTCGACTTCACCAGCCTGAAGATCGACGAAACCGCGGCTTCGCGTTTCGTCAATGTCGTCAATCTGTAAACACAACCTGTAGAAGCGAGCCCTGTGGCGAGGGGATTCATCCCCGCTGGGGCGCGAAGCGGCCCCAAAATCTCGGGTCTGCTGCGCAGCCCAGCGGGGATGAATCCCCTCGCCACAGGGGCCTGCTTCTGCAGGTGTTATTCATTTCCAAACCTCAGGAGAGGGCATGCGCGATTACAAGTGGCTGCACGAATACTGTCTGAACCGTTTCGGTTCGGCGGCTGAACTGGAAGCCCATCTGCCCGTTCCCAAGACCCCCGCACAACTGCGCAAGATCCGCGACGACCGCTACCTCTCGACCATGGCCCTGCGGGTTTTTCGCGCCGGGCTCAAGCACAGCCTGGTCGACGCCAAGTGGCCGGCGTTCGAAGAGGTGTTCTTCAAGTTCGATCCGGAAAAAGTCGTGCTGATGAGCGCCGAACACCTTGAGCGCCTGATGCAGGACGCGCGGATCATCCGCCACCTCGGCAAACTGAAAAGCGTGCCGCGCAATGCGCAGTTCATTCTCGATGTGGAAAAGGACAAGGGCAGCTTCGGCGCGCTGATCGCCGACTGGCCGGTGACCGATATCGTCGGTCTGTGGACCTACCTGAAAAAGCACGGCCACCAACTCGGCGGGCTGTCGGCGCCACGCTTTTTGCGCATGGTCGGCAAGGACACGTTCGTGCCGAGCTACGACGTGGTCGCAGCGTTGAATGCACAGAAGATCGTCGACAAAGTGCCGACCAGCCAGCGTGATCTGGCGACGGTGCAAAACGCGTTCAACCAATGGCACGAACAGAGCGGCGGACGGCCGATGAGCCAGATTTCGATGATGCTCGCCTATACCGTCAACCATTAAGTCAATCTGATCGTTCCCATGCTCCGCGTGGGAACGCCGCCCGGGACGCTCCGCGTCCCTGAGACGCAGAGCGTCTCTGGATGCGTTCCCACGCAGAGCGTGGGAACGATCGGTGTAGCAACTGATGGCGATCGGTCAGGCGACGCTGATCTCGCCTTCACCCGCCAATTTGCGATTCAACTGATAGCGCCAGCGCACATACAACAGCGCCGAGCAGAATACCGCCAGGCTCGCGGCCATTTCCAGCAGGCCGAACAGCTGCCGGTTGGGGTCGTACGCCGCCAGGGCGCCTTTGATGAAATACAGGTTCACCACAAAACACATCCACGAATGGCCACGGGCGCTGCCCATGATCATCGCCGGGGCGAGCACCAGCCACGGGATCAGCTCGACCAGCAGAATCACCCACGGCCGCGCGCCATGCAGATCGGCGAACACCAGGTAATAAACAGCGAGCAAGCCGGCGAGGGCGAAAAAGCTCAGCAGGCTGAGCACGCGCATCGCCTTGACCCGTGGCTCAAGCCACTCTGTCGAGGGCAGGACTTTCGGCTTCTTCGCCATCAGCCCACCAGCTTCTGCGCGGTTTTCGCCAGACGCAGACCGAGTGCGCGACACAGCGCCACTTCGTGCTGGTCGAGACCGTTCTTGCCGTCGGCACCGGCGTGATGGCTGGCGCCATAAGGCGTGCCGCCACCTTCGGTTTCGAGCAGGGCCGATTCACTGTAGGGCAGGCCGGTGATCAACATGCCGTGATGCAACAGCGGCAACATCATCGACAACAGCGTGGTTTCCTGACCGCCGTGCAGGCTGGCGGTGGAGGTGAACACGCCGGCCGGTTTGCCGACCAGCGCGCCGGTCAGCCAGAGGTTGCTGGTGCCGTCGAGGAAGTACTTGAGCGGCGCGGCCATGTTGCCGAAACGCGTCGGACTGCCCAAGGCGAGGCCGGCGCAGTTCTTCAGATCATCGAGGCTGGCGTAGAGCGCGCCCTCAGCGGGAATCTCCGCCGCCACCGCTTCGCACTCGGTGGAAATCGCCGGCACTGTGCGCAGACGCGCTTCCATTCCGGCCTGCTCGATGCCCCGGGCGATCTGCCGGGCCATCTCGTTGGTCGAACCGTTGCGGCTGTAATAGAGAACCAGAATGTACGGCGTGCTCATGGCAACAACTCCAGCACGTTTTCCGGTGGGCGACCGATGACGGCCTTGTCGCCGACTTCCAGAATCGGCCGCTCCATGAGTTTCGGGTGTGCGGCGATGGCGTCGATCAATTGCTGCTCGCTGAGGCTGGCGTCGGCCAGGTTCAGGGTTTTGTATTCCTCTTCACCGCTGCGCAGCAGCTGCCGCGCGCTGATCCCGAGCTTGCCGAGCAGGGCCTTGATCTGCGCGGCGCTGAGCGGCGTTTCCAGGTAGCGCACGACAGTCGGAGTCAAGCCGCGGGCTTCAAGCAGTTCCAGCGCGCCGCGGGATTTCGAGCAGCGCGGATTGTGATAAAGCGTCAGATCGGTCATGGCGGGTCGCTTCTGGCGTAAAGTGGCGGCTATTCTAACTGTGCGGCGCGCAATCCAGAACCGTCAGAGGCGATGGGTCGCAGGCGCTTTCGAATTTTCACAAGGAACACGACATGACACGGCGATTGGCAGCGGCATTGACGATAATCGGGGCGTTGATGCTGGGGGGCTGCGGCAATGATTACGGCATCGACCAGAACGGCCAGAAGGTAGCGTCCGAACGTCTGGACAAGCAGTGGGTGGTGCTCAATTACTGGGCCGAATGGTGTGGCCCGTGCCGCACGGAAATTCCCGAGTTGAATCATTTGGCTGATGAGCTCAAGAGCAAGAACGTCGGTGTGTTCGGGGTCAACTTCGACAACGTTCAGGGCGCGGAGCTGAAAGAGGCGAGCGAAAAACTCGGCATCAAGTTCACCGTGCTGGCGCAGGATCCGGCCGAGCTGTTCGACCTGCCGCGCAGTGAGGCGCTGCCGGTGACGTTCATCATCGATGACAAGGGCAAGGTGCGTGAGCAGTTGCTCGGCGAGCAGACGGCGGCGGGGGTGCTGGCGAAGCTGGAGGCGTTGCGGAACAAGTAACCTGTGGCGAGGGGATTCATCCCCGTTGGGCTGCGTAGCAGCCCTGAATTTGCAGTTCGCCTGGAACTGCGCAGGGGGCCGCTTCGCGACCCAACGGGGATGAATCCCCTCACCACAGGTAACCCCCTGCGGGCATAGAAGGGCTCAGCCCTCTTCCAGCCACCAGCGCAACGGTTTGCCTTGAGCCGGCCAGAAGCGCACCTGCTCGATGGGCGAAATGTCCCAGCGCTCGACTTTTTCCAGCGCCTGCAAAAAGCGTTGTTCCTGCTCCATCAACGCCGGGGCGCAGAGCTTGCGGGTCTTGCCGATCTTGCCGAAGCTCAGCTTGTCGCCGTCCTGCGTGTAAGGCGCGAACCAATGGTTGCAGCCGCCGTTGCCGTAGGCGCGGCCGTCATCGCCAAGGGTCACGGTCAGATGGCTGTAATCCATCAGTGGCCGCTCGCCGATCCATTCCAGAATGTAGCTGCGGTTGTGCTGCAGTTGCACCGGCTCTGCGGCGCAACCTACCAGGCCGACACCGATCAGTGCGGTCAGGGCGAGGCGTTTCATCACGCAGGCTCCTGGCATTTCGGGCAAAGGTGCCTGTCGCCGACGGCTTTCCAGCCCAGCTCGGCGATGCGCGCGGTGGCGGCGGGTTTCTCGGCGGACTTGCCGAGTTTGGCATCCACGGCGAATTCGAAGCTCAGCTCTTTCGCGCAGCTGTCGCAGTTGACCTGCCAGGTGTGAATGGCCAGTTCGCCGAACACCGGGCCTGTGGTCATCGCGGTCCATTGGCCTGGCGGATTGATCAAGTGGCGGACCGTGTCGACGGTCAGGCGCATGGACAAATCCTTGCTGCCTTTGAGCGTGACCAACAGGGCATCGCCGATACGGATCGAGCCACCGTTGCCGGTCACCTGATAGCGGCCTGGAACCAGGGCGCGGCATTCGGTGAGGGTGTGTTGCGGGTTCATCAGGGTGTAGCGGAAATCGTGTTCGACCATGGGTCCTCCAAATATGCGCGACATGCTAGCACGGGCTCGATTGCAGAATGATGCGCGCGTGCGACCTTCGATCCGGTTCAAATGCGCCGACAGTCATGGCAAACTGCCGGCCCCCGAATCTGAAGGAACGGAACATGGCGCTGATCGAATGTTATGAATGCAAGCGGAGCATCAGTTCCGAAGCGCTGGTGTGCATTCACTGCGGCGCCCCGATGGCCGAACACGCCTCCATGCAGGCGCAGTCCGCGGCGGCAGCGGCGCAGCCCGCGACAATCTCCTTCGGCAGCCTGCCTCGCAACAAGGCTGTGCCCGAGGCGGTTGCGCCACCAGTGGCCGAGCCGCTGCCCAAAGTGATGCCGGCGGCAGCAGGGCGTCGCCGTCGTCAGCAGGCCGCAGAACAGGCGCGTCAGGCGCAACAACCGCTCAACGCCGATGGCAGTCGCCCGGTGGAAGGCTGGCTGAAAATCATGGTGTTTCTGTTGCCAGCGTTTTTCGTCTGGTTCCTGCTGCGCAACGGCCATTCGAGCAAGCAGCGCCTGCTCGGTTTTGGCTGGCTGGGCTTGCTGATCCTGGCGTCTTCGCTGTCCAAGTAAAACCGTTCAACCCTCGACCTGGTTCTGCGGCGCACCTGCCGCCCAGGTCGCGATGTTGTGCAGGGTGGTCGCGGCAATCGCGCCCAGCGCCTCGCGGGTCAGAAACGCCTGATGCGCGGTGATGATCACGTTGGGAAACGTCAGCAGACGCGCCAACACATCGTCCTGCAACGGCAGGTCGGAGCGATCCTCGAAAAACAGCTGCGCCTCTTCCTCGTAAACATCCAGCCCCAGATAACCGAGTTGGCCGTCCTTGAGCGCGTCGATCAGCGCTGGCGTGTCCACCAGCCCGCCACGCCCGGTGTTGATCAGCATCGCCCCGGCCTGCATGTGCGCCAGTGAGTCGCGATTGATCAGGTGCTTGCTCTGTTCGTTGAGCGGGCAATGCAGACTGATGATCCGCGACTGCGCGAGCAATTCCGGCAGGCTCAGATAACGTGCGCCCAACGCCAGCACCTCGGGGTTGGGATACGGATCGTAGGCGAGCAATTCACAGCCGAAGCCGTGCATGATTTTCGCGAAGGTGGCGCCGATCTGCCCCGTGCCGACGATGCCGACGGTTTTGCCGACCAGATCGAAACCGGTCAGGCCATGCAGGCTGAAATCACCTTCGCGGGTGCGGTTGTAGGCGCGATGCAAGCGACGATTGAGGGCGAGGATCAGCGCCACCGCATGTTCGGCCACGGCGTGCGGCGAGTAGGCCGGCACACGAACCACGGCCAGGCCAAGGCGTTTCGCCGCTGGCAAGTCGACATGGTTGTAACCCGCCGAACGCAGGGCAATCAGCCGCGTGCCACCGGCAGCGAGGCGTTCGAGCACCGGGGCGCTGAGGTCGTCATTGATGAACGCGCAGACCACTTCGTGTTGCTCGGCCAGCGCCGCCGTATCGAGGCTGAGCCGCGCCGCTTGAAAATGCAGTTCAAGCCCGGCCGGGCAGTCGGCGCCGAGAAAGCTGTCGCGGTCGTAGGTCTGGCTACTGAAAATGATCGTGCGCATGAATCCTCCTGGAACATCGACGCGGGCCGCAATGGCCCGCGACAACTGTAGCGCTTTGCGCGCGCCGTGCCTTGCCGTGGATCAGGCGCTGATGCGCGCCTGCGCCGCGAGTCGATTGATCGAACGCTCCAGTTCATCCAGTGCGGCGGCGGCTTTCGGATCGTCCTGCTTGAGCAGCGTTTCGCTGCGCTGGCAGGCGGCGCGCAGTTGCGGCACGCCGCAATAACGGGTCGCGCCGTGCAAGCGGTGCACGCGTTCAAGCAGGGCATTCTGGTCGTGGCTGTCACGCGCTGCGCGTATCGCTTCGCGGTCGGCTTCCAGCGACGCCAGCAGCATGGCGAGCATGTCCGCCGCCAGATCCGCCTTACCGGCCGCCAGACGCAAGCCTTCTTCGTGATCGAGCACTGGCAGTTCCTGCTGACTCGCCGCGCTGTCGCCGCTGCGCTCCGGCGCCTGATTGCGCAGGGCTAGTCCGGTCCACTTCAACACCACCTGCGCCAGTTGCCGTTCGCTGATCGGTTTGGTCAGGTAGTCGTCCATGCCGCTTTGCAGCAGCGCGCGTTTTTCATTGGCCATCGCGTGGGCCGTGAGCGCAACGATCGGCAGCGGTGTGCAATGCCGCTCGCTTTCCCACTGGCGAATGGTTTCAGTGGTCTGGCGACCGTCCATGCCCGGCATCTGCACGTCCATCAGCACCAGATCGAAAGATTCGCTCTGCACGGCTTTGACGGCCGCGTAACCGCTTTCGACCGCGAGCACGCGGGCGCCCATGTCTTCGAGCAGGGTCTGCACCAGCAACAGATTCGCCGGGTTGTCGTCGACACACAGCACGCGCGGCGCACGGCTGGACAGCGGCTCGCCCGGTTCGCTGCGGGTCTGGCGCGGATTGACCAGATCGGACAGCGCCCGGCGCAATTTGCGCGTACACGCCGGTTTGGCCTGAAGCTGGCTGTGCGGGTTGGGCACCGACAGGTGAAACAGCGTCTGTTCGGTGGTCGGGCACAGCACCAGCACTTTGCAGCCCAGGTGTTCGAGGTCCCAGATGTGCTGGTTCAAGCGTTCCGGGAGCATGTCGTTGCTGGTGATGCCGATCACCGCCAGATCGATCGCCTGATCGGTCTGATGCGCGCCGGTGACGCCATTGCTCAGGCTCTCCAGAGTATTGAACGGCGTAACTTGCAGTCCGCAGTCTTCCAGCTGATGTTGCAAGGCCTGACGCGCCAGTTCGTGGTTTTCCAGCACCGCCACACGGCGCCCGAGCAGCGGCGCGGCGGGCAGGTCTTCGGCATCGTCGCGGGTCTTGGGCAGGCTCAGGCTGATCCAGAATTCCGAGCCCTCGCCCGGCGTGCTGTCGACGCCGATCTCGCCGCCCATCTGTTCGATCAGGCGCTTGGAAATCACCAGCCCCAGCCCGGTACCGCCGGGTTGGCGCGACAGCGAATTGTCGGCCTGACTGAAGGCTTGGAACAGCGCGCGGACATCCTGACTCGACAGGCCGATGCCGGTGTCCTGAATGCTGATGCGCAGTTGCACGCTGTCTTCGTGTTCGTCTTCGAGCATCGCCCGGGCGACGATGGTGCCTTCGCGGGTGAACTTGATCGCGTTGCTGACCAGATTGGTGAGGATCTGCTTCAGGCGCAGCGGATCGCCGACCAGCGACAGCGGCGTATCGCGATAGACCAGGCTGACCAGCTCAAGCTGCTTGGCGTGCGCGGCCGGGGCGAGAATGGTCAGGGTGTCTTGCAGCAGGTCGCGCAGGTTGAACGGAATGTGATCGAGTACCAGTTTGCCGGCCTCGATTTTCGAGAAGTCGAGAATCTCGTTGATGATTCCCAACAGGCTGTCGGCGGACTTTTCGATGGTGCCCAGATAGTCGAGCTGGCGCGGGGTCAGTTCGCTTTTCTGCAACAGGTGGGTAAAGCCGAGAATGCCGTTGAGCGGCGTGCGGATCTCGTGGCTCATGTTGGCGAGGAACTCGGATTTGATCCGGCTGGCTTCCAGCGCTTCTTTGCGCGCCAGGTCCAGTTCGATGTTCTGGATCTCGATGGTTTCCAGGTTTTGCCGCACGTCCTCCGTGGCCTGATCGACGCTGTGCTGCAATTCTTCGCGAGCGTTCTGCAGGGTGCCGGCCATGCGGTTGATGCCGGAGGCCAGTTCATCCAGTTCCTGACTGCCGAGCGGCGGCAAGCGGGTTTCCAGATGACCGTCCTTGAGTTGCGCAACCGCTTGTTTGATCTGGCTCAGCGGACGGTTGATGGTGCGGCCCATGCGCAACGCGAGGAGGGCGGCGCCGGCAAGTCCGGCGGCGATCAGCAGCAGGCTGGCGAACAGGCTGCGATAGCCGCGCAGCAACATGCCGTTGTGCGACAGCTCCAGCTCGACCCAGCCGAGCAGGCGTTCGGATTCTTCGGGAATGATTTCGCCGGCGAGGTTGCGATGCTTGCCGAACACCGGCATCAGGTAGCGCGTTGCGTCATTGCCGCTGCGTCGTTGCAGCAGCGCGCTGTCGCCGCTCGGGGCCTGATTGAGCATGGTCGGGCCGGCGTGGGCCAGTGGCGAGCGGTCCGCCGCGAGGAAAGTCACCGCACGCACGTCGGGTTGTTCAAGGGACTGGGTGGCGATGCGTTCAAGCAGATCGGCGTCGCCGTGACCCATCGCCGGCGCCACCAGCGGCGCCAGTTGCTCGGCGATCATTTCGCCGCGCTGCATCAATTGGCTGTGCAGGTCGGTCTGCTGCGTCCAGGTGAAATAGCCACCCAGCACCAGCGCCATCAGGCTGGTCGGCAACAAGGTCAGCAACAGCACGCGACCTTTGATTCCCAGTTTCTTGAGCACGCCTATCTCCCGCATCCCGCTGATCTGTTGACACATGCGTGCATCCGGCACGCGACATGGGCGCAGTGTAGCGATTTGCAGGCGGGCAATCTTGCGGAAAATGCAGCGCCGCCCACGCACTCGTTCGTCCGACAGGCCAAGCTTGTGTTGCCCGCTGTCGGACAATCTTGAATAATCCGCCAACTGAGAATTACTTGCAGATACTCATGACTCCTGTTTCCGTTGGCCAGCCACGCATCCTTTCCATTGAAGACGATCCGGTCCTCGGCGCGTATGTGCACGAGCATCTGGGCCGCAGCGGTTTTCAGGTGACCTGGTGCCAGAACGGCCAGGAAGGTCTGAACATCGCCCAGCGTCAGCCTTTCGACGTGGTGCTGATGGATATTCTGCTGCCGGGGCTCGATGGTCTGCAGTTGTTGACGCAATTGCGGCAGAGCCATTCGACGCCGGTGTTGCTGATGTCGGCGCTGGGTGCCGAGGCCGATCGCATCAGTGGTTTCCGCCTCGGCGCCGATGACTATTTGCCCAAGCCGTTCAGCATGGCCGAGTTGCATGTGCGCATCGAAGCGATCCTGCGCCGCGTGGCCCTGGATCGGCGCCCGCCTGCGGTTACCGCTGCGGTGGTCAGCGGCGCCCTGCGTTTCGATGACGAACAGTGCGACGTGTTTTTCCGCGAGCAAGCGGCCGGGCTGACCCGCAGCGAATTCCGTCTGCTGGAAACCCTTCACCGCAACAACGAGGAGGTGCTGAGCAAAGCCTTCCTTTATCAGCACGTCCTGCAACGCGGCTTTGCGGCGCACGACCGCAGCCTCGACATGCACATCAGCCAGATCCGCCGCAAACTCAAAGCCATCGGTTATACCGAGCGCGAAGTGCGCACGGTGTGGGGCAAGGGCTATGTCTTGAGTGGCGCTGGTGAAACTGTCTGAGCTGCCGGGGCGGCATTCGCTGTTCTGGAAACTGGCGTGCCTGCTGGTGGCGTTCTGTCTGCTGATGATCTGGCTGAGCTGGTCATGGGGCCGTTATATGGAGGAGCGCAATCAGTTTCTCTCCAGTGACGCGCGCAGCACGCTCAGCCGTTATGCCGCACAAGCCGAACAAGCGTGGCAGCGCGGCGGGCGCAATGGCGTCGATGACTGGTTGCAGAGCATGGAATTGCGCGAGGCCAGTTGGGTCGGGGTGATCGGCGCTGATTTGCAGTCGCTGAGCAGCCAGCCTTTGAACGCGGCAGAGGTGCAGCACCTGACCTTTTTGCGCGGCCTCGACTGGCCGATCCACAAGAAGGGCCGACCCTGGCTGCGGGTACCGTTCCCGCAGGATCCGGCCGCCGGCATTCTCGTCATTGAATTGCCCGAACGCTTTGTTCCGGGCAAGTACCGGGTGTTCTGGCGGGTGATCACCAACGGTGTGATTCCCGGGCTGTTCACCCTGTTGCTCTGCGTCGGCCTGTATCGCCTGTTGGTGGTGCCGCTGAACAACCTGCGCGAACAGGCCAACGCCTGGCGCGCCGACCAGTTGAATGTGCGCCTGTCGAGCGGCATCACCCAGCGCCCGGATGAACTCGGTGAGCTGGCGCGGGCCTTCGATTCCATGTCCGAGCGCCTGCAAAGCACAGTCGCCCTGCAACAGCAGTTGTTGCGCGACCTGTCTCACGAACTGCGCACGCCGCTGAGCCGCCTGCGCGTGGCCAGCGAAAGCGAACAGGGCCTGGCGCAATTGCGCGAACGCATCGGCCGCGAAGTCGACGGCATGCAACGTTTGGTCGAAGACACCCTGCAACTGGCCTGGCTCGACACCGACCGTTCACCGTTGCCGGATGAAGCGATCCAGATTCAGGCGCTGTGGGAAATGCTCACCGACAACGCCTGCTATGAAAGCGGCTGGCCGAGTCTGCAACTGCAATGCTCGGTCGAGGCATCGTGCTGGGTGCGCGGCAACCTCAATACCCTGGCGCAAGCGCTGGAAAACATCCTGCGCAACGCCATTCGTCACTCGCCCGAGGGCGGGATTGTGCGTCTCGATGCACGGCGCGATGGCGAGTATTGGCATTTGTGGCTGGAGGATCAGGGCGGCGGCGTGGCTGACGAAGATCTGCAGCGGATCTTTTCGCCGTTCATTCGATTGGACGGCTCAAGGCCCGGGGGTGGTGGCTTTGGCCTGGGCTTGAGCATTGCCCGCAACGCGGTGCAGCGCCAGGGCGGGTTGCTCTGGGCGGAAAACACCGGGGCGGGGTTGCGGTTGAATTTGCGCTTGTTGGCGGATGATGGTGTCGCACCGACTGGCGCTATCGCTGGCAAGCCAGCTCCCACAGGGAGTTTCTGCCAAACACAAATCGTGTGAAGACTCGGTCTCTGTGGGAGCTGGCTTGCCAGAGATGAGGCCATCCGCATCGCTGCAGATGAAGTCTGGCGAACTTAAATGTCTCACCACTGGTTGGACTGTTGTCCCTTATTCCCATAAACCATAAGCACCGCACTTTGCGTGATATGGCCTGCGCGGGTTTGCCGGTATGATAGGCGCCCCCGCACGTCTGGATTGCGAATACGCCATGACCCTGCAGTACCCAACCATCGCCGATTGCGTCGGCAACACGCCGCTGGTGCGTTTGCAGCGCCTGCCCGGCGCCACCAGCAACACCCTTTTGCTCAAGCTCGAAGGGAACAACCCGGCGGGTTCGGTCAAGGACCGCCCGGCGTTGTCGATGATCACTCGCGCCGAGTTGCGCGGGCAGATCAATCCCGGCGATACGCTGATCGAGGCGACCTCCGGCAACACCGGCATCGCGCTGGCGATGGCCGCTGCGATCAAGGGTTACAAGATGATCCTGATCATGCCGGACAACTCCAGTGCCGAGCGCAAGGCAGCGATGACCGCTTACGGTGCCGAGCTGATCCTGGTGACTCAGGAAGAGGGCATGGAAGGCGCCCGCGATCTGGCCCAGCGTATGGAAGCCGAAGGCCGTGGCAAGGTGCTCGACCAGTTCGCCAATGGCGACAACCCCGAAGCGCACTACACCACCACCGGCCCGGAAATCTGGCGTCAGACCCAGGGCAGCATCACCCATTTCGTCAGTTCGATGGGCACCACCGGCACTATCATGGGCGTGTCGCGCTACCTCAAAGAGCAGAGCGACAGCGTGCAGATCGTCGGTCTGCAACCGATGGAAGGCTCGGCCATTCCGGGCATCCGCCGCTGGCCGCAGGAATACCTGCCGAAGATCTATCAGGCTGACCGCGTCGACCGCATCGTCGACATGGCGCAAAGCGAAGCCGAAGACGTCACCCGGCGTCTGGCCCGCGAAGAGGGCATCTTCTGCGGCGTGTCCTCGGGCGGTGCGGTGGCAGCGATGCTGCGCTTGTCCAAAGAAGTTGAAAACGCGGTGATCGTCGCGATCATTTGCGACCGTGGCGACCGTTACCTGTCGACCGGCATTTTCGACGCGCCGAACTGATGGCCAAACACGAGAGAGGCCTGCGCTTCCAGCCCACCGGCGGCAGCAAGGCGCCACAGATCCCGACCGGCAAAAAGCAGCGCTTGAGTATCGAGCGCCTGGCCAATGACGGTCGCGGCATCGCGTTTTTCGAAGGCAAAACCTGGTTCGTCCTCGGCGCCCTTGCCGGTGAAGAGGTCGAAGCGCGGGTGCTCGGCGCCCACGGCAAAGTAGTCGAGGCGCGCACCGAGCGCGTGTTCACTGCCAGCGAATTGCGTCGTCCGTCAGCGTGCGCGCACTTCGGCCGCTGTGGCGGATGCAGCGTCCAGCACTTGCCCCACGACGAACAACTCGCCCTGAAACAGCGCATGCTCGCCGAGCAATTATCGCGCGTTGCCGGTGTCGAACCGGAAGAGTGGGCGGCGCCGCTGACCGGCCCGGAATTCGGCTACCGTCGGCGCGCGCGCATCGCCGTGCGCTGGGACATGAAGGCGAAGAAACTCGAAGTGGGTTTCCGCGCTGCCGGCAGTCAGGACATCGTCGCAATCAGCGAATGCCCGGTGCTGGTACAGCCCTTGCAACCGATCATGACCCGCTTGCCGGAGATGCTGCGGCGCTTGAGCAAACCGCAAGCGTTGGGCCATGTCGAGTTGTTCAGCGGCTCATCACTGGCGGTATTGCTGCGACACATGGCGCCGTTGTCCGAAGCGGATCTGAGCATCCTCAAGGATTTCTGCCGGTTTCATGAAGCGCAGTTGTGGTTGCATGGCGAAGGTGAACCGCAACCGGTCGAGGCCGGTCAGAGCCTCGGTTATCGCCTGGAACAGTGGGATCTCGAGCTGGCTTATCGGCCGGGTGACTTCGTTCAGGTCAACGCCGGGGTCAACGAAGCGATGATCGCCCAGGCGCTGGACTGGCTGAAACCGACGGCTGAAGAACGCGTGCTCGACCTGTTTTGCGGGTTGGGAAATTTTGCGCTACCGCTGGCTAAAAGCGTGCGTGAAGTGGTGGCGGTGGAGGGCGTGAAGAAAATGGTCGAGCGGGCCGCTGCCAACGCCGTCAGTAACAATTTGCATAACACAAAGTTTTTTCAAGCCGATTTATCCCAGCCTTTGAGCGATGCCCAGTGGATCGGAAACGGCTTTTCTGCGGTACTCTTGGACCCACCGCGTGACGGTGCTTTCGAGGTGGTGCGCAAGCTCGCGACCCTGGGTGCCAAGCGGTTGGTATACGTGTCGTGCAACCCGGCCACGCTGGCGCGCGACACGCAGGAATTGATCAAGCAGGGCTACCGGTTAAAACGTGCCGGGATTCTCGATATGTTTCCTCAGACGGCACATGTCGAGGCCATGGCGTTATTTGAAGCGAGCCAGGACGGCTCGTCTGAATCCGTCTGATCTGTCCGCGCAGCGCTCGCCTGAGCCCCGCGAGCGCGAACGGACACTGAGGATCAGCGATTTGACGCATTGAATCTGCGTCGTAGGGAAGGTAAAGCAGCATGGTACAGGTGAGAGCACACCAGCCGATCAACACTGACGGCAGTATCAATCTCGAGGCCTGGCTCGATCACGCGGTCAGTGTCGATCTGGCACTGGATCGCGAGGCCTTGAAAGAAGCCTGCGAGTTCGCTCGCGAGGCCGAACAGCAGTCCAATGCGAAGAAGAACCTGTGGGCCGAAGGCTCCGGCAGTTTCAGCACGGGCCTTGAGATCGCCGAGATCCTCGCCGACCTCAAGCTCGATCAGGATTCGCTGGTCGCCGCCGTTTTGTATCGCGGCGTGCGTGAAGGCCAGATAGAGCTGGCGGCCATCGGCCAGCGCTTCGGTCCGGTGGTGGCCAAGCTGATCGACGGCGTGCAGCGCATGGCGGCCATCAGCGCCAGCCTCAGCCCACGGCAATCGATGGTCATGGGCACGCAAGGGCAGGTCGAGAACCTGCGCAAAATGCTCGTGGCCATGGTCGATGACGTACGCGTTGCGCTGATCAAACTGGCCGAACGCACCTGCGCCATCCGTGCGGTGAAAACCGCCGACGATGAAAAGCGCAACCGCGTCGCTCGCGAAGTCTTCGACATCTATGCGCCGCTGGCCCATCGCCTCGGCATCGGTCATATCAAATGGGAACTGGAGGACTTGTCCTTCCGTTATCTGGAACCCGATCAATACAAGCAGATCGCCAAGTTGCTCCACGAGCGGCGGCTGGATCGCGAGCGCTTCATCAGCGACGTGATGACCCAGCTCAAGGACGAACTGCAGGCCACCGGCGTCGACGCCGACATCAGCGGCCGGGCCAAACACATCTACTCGATCTGGCGCAAAATGCAGCGCAAGGGTCTGGAATTCAGCCAGATCTATGACGTTCGCGCGGTGCGCGTGCTGGTGCCGGAAATGCGCGACTGCTACACCGCGCTCGGCATCGTCCACACCCTGTGGCGGCACATCCCGAAAGAATTCGACGACTACATCGCCAACCCGAAAGAGAACGGCTACCGCTCGCTGCACACGGCGGTGATCGGTCCGGAAGGCAAGGTCCTCGAGGTGCAGATCCGCACCCATTCGATGCACGAAGAAGCCGAACTCGGCGTCTGCGCGCACTGGCGCTACAAGGGCACCGACGTCAAATCCGGCTCGAACCATTACGAAGAGAAAATCTCCTGGCTGCGTCAGGTGCTCGAATGGCACGAAGAGCTGGGTGACATCGGCGGTCTGGCCGAGCAGTTGCGCGTCGACATCGAGCCCGATCGGGTTTACATCTTCACTCCCGACGGGCACGCCATCGACTTGCCGAAAGGCGCGACGCCGCTGGATTTCGCCTATCGCGTGCACACCGAAATCGGCCACAACTGCCGGGGCGCGAAGATCAACGGCCGTATCGTGCCGCTGAACTACAGCCTGCAGACCGGCGAGCAGGTCGAGATCATCACCAGCAAGCACGGCACGCCGAGCCGCGACTGGCTGAACCCGAACCTCGGTTACGTCACCACCTCGCGGGCGCGGGCGAAGATCGTTCACTGGTTCAAATTGCAGGCTCGCGATCAGAACGTTGCGGCCGGTAAAACCCTGATCGAGCGGGAACTCAATCGCCTCGGCCTGCCGGCGGTGGATTTCGACAAGCTGGCCGAAAAGGCCAACATGAAAACCGCCGAAGACATGTTCGCCGCCCTCGGTGCCGGTGACCTGCGTCAGGCGCATCTGGTCAACCTTGCGCAGCAATTGGTCGAACCGGAGCGCGGCAACGAACAGTTGGAACTGATCCCGCGCAAGGCTACCGGTTACAAGCCGGGCAAGCGCGGCGATATCCAGATCCAGGGCGTCGGCAACCTGATGACGCAAATGGCCGGTTGCTGCCAGCCACTGCCGGGCGATGCGATTGTCGGTTACATCACCCAGGGCCGGGGCGTGAGTATTCACCGCCAGGACTGCGCCTCGGTGCTGCAACTGGGCGGGCGCGAGCCGGAGCGGATCATTCAGGTCAGCTGGGGGCCGGTGCCGGTGCTCACCTATCCGGTGGACATCATCATCCGCGCCTACGACCGTTCCGGCCTGCTGCGTGACGTCTCGCAGGTGCTGCTCAACGAGCGCATCAACGTGCTGGCGGTCAACACCCGCTCGAACAAGGAAGACAACACTGCGCTGATGTCGCTGACCATCGAGATCCCCGGTCTGGATGCGCTGGGACGGCTGCTGGGGCGGATTTCGCAATTGCCGAACATCATCGAAACCCGGCGTAACCGTACCCCGTGATGCAATTGATTGTTCCCTGTGGGAGCGAGCCTGCTCGCGAAGAGGGCGTGTCAGTCGACATCTTTGTTGCAGACACAGCGCTTTCGCGAGCAGGCTCGCTCCCACAATGGTTTTGTGGTGAGACAGAAAAATGATGTACAGCCTCGAAGACCTGCTCCACCTGATGTCCCGCCTGCGCGATCCGCAGTTCGGTTGCCCGTGGGACATCAAGCAAACCTACGCGACGATCGTCCCGCACACCCTCGAAGAAGCCTATGAAGTGGCCGATGCCATCGAGCGTGGCGATCTCGATCACTTGCAGGGCGAGTTGGGTGATCTGCTGTTTCAGGTGGTGTATTACAGCCAGTTGGCCAAGGAAGAGGGGCGGTTCGAATTTGCCGGGGTGATCGACAGCATCACGCGCAAACTGATCCGTCGCCATCCGCATGTGTTCCCGACGGGCGACCTGTACGCGCCGCTCGACGTGCCGCGCTTGAGCGAAGAGCAGGTCAAGCAGCGCTGGGAAGAGATCAAGGCCGAAGAGCGCGCCGAGAAAACCTCGGCGCCCGAGCAGTTGTCATTGCTCGACGACGTGCCGGCCACGTTGCCGGCACTGTCGCGCTCGGCCAAGTTGCAGAAGCGCGCCGGGCAGGTCGGTTTCGACTGGCCGGACGCTTTGCCGGTGCTCGACAAGGTGCGCGAAGAGCTCGATGAAGTGCTCGAAGCCATGTCGGAAAATGATCCGGTGGCGGTGGCCGACGAGATCGGCGATCTGCTGTTTTCCGTGGTCAATCTGGCCCGGCATCTGAAGGTCGATCCGGAAACAGCCCTGCGCGGCGCCAATGGCAAGTTTGAAAGACGTTTCCGTTTTATCGAACAGGCATTGCGCGACACCCACCGTCCCATGGAAGATTGCACCCTCGAAGAGTTGGACGCCCTGTGGGGCGAAGCCAAACGCCAGGAAAAGAATGAGCCCAGCTGCGGCTGAGCCGTTGCCCAAGTGAGTAAGCATTGATGAGCCTTTCCCTTCGCGACCAGTTGCTCAAAGCAGGCCTGGTCAACCAAAAGCAGGCCAAGCAGGTCAGCAAAGACAAGCAGAAGCAACAGCGCCTGGCCCACAAAGGCCAGGCCGAGCTGGACGATTCGCAGCAGCGCGCCGCCCAGGAAGCCATGGCCGAGAAGGTCAAGCGCGACCAGGAGCTGAACCGTCAGCAGCAGGAGAAGGCCGAGGCCAAGGCCCGCGCCGCGCAGGTCAAGCAGTTGATCGAAGTCTCGCGTCTGCCCAAGCTGACCACTGAGGACTACTACAACTTCGTCGACGACAAGAAGGTCAAGCGCATCTCGGTCAACACGCTGATGCGTAACAAGCTCAGCAGCGGTTCGCTGGCGATCGTGCACCACAACGGCGGCTATGAAGTGATTCCCCGTGAAGCGGCGCTGAAGATCCAGGAGCGCGACCCGCAGCGCATTGTCCAGCTCAACGTGCAGACCGAAGAGGTCAACGCTGAGGACGATCCGTACGCGGCGTACCAGATCCCTGACGATCTGATGTGGTAAATCCACGGCTGTAACAACGACGAACCCCGCTCATGGCGGGGTTTGTCGTTTTCAAATGCTGTGTTGTTTCAGGCGGACTTCAGTTCTCGTTGCTGTTCCTGCACTTCCAGTTCGGCCTTGTAGTTATGGGCATCTATTTCGTTGTGGAACATGCCGACCAGCAAGTCTTGTTGATGCACATCCCAGATACGGATGCCGGCGGCCAGGCCTTCGTGGGACATGTGTGAATCGTCGCGTTCAGTTACTTTTACAGTCATCTGCTAGCTCCAAATCTCAAGTTACTGCACCAAGGCGTGTGCAGGACTCTGTTATAGGATTTGTTAGTCAGCTAAGTAAACCGCCAATTGGCGCAAGGTGTTGTTGCGGATTTCGCAACAGTGCTGGAGGCCGCGTAAACCGCGACATTCGGTCGCAGGGCGGTAAGTTTCATGACAGAAGTTTCATCTCCAGAACACCCTGAAACCCTGTCTTTGATCGTTCCCACGCTCCGCGTGGGAATGCCTCTGGGGACGCTCCGCGTCCAGTGACGCGGAGCGTCACGGGCTGCATTCCCACGCAGAGCGTGGGAACGATCAACAACACGGACCGGAAGTTTTCCGGCTGATTTCTGCAGGCCAAAAAAAACGCCCCGAACCAGTCGGGGCGTTTTCATGTGCGGCTCAGCGGTGGGGAATTACTTGCCTTCCCAGCGCTTCAGCACCAGCGTGGCGTTGGTGCCGCCGAAGCCGAAGCTGTTGCTCATCACGGTATTGATGGTGGCGTTCTCGCGGGTCTTGGTCAGCACCGGCAGATCGGCCACTTCCGGGTCGAGCTCGTCGATGTTGGCGGAGCCGGCAATGAAGTTGCCTTCCATCATCAGCATGCAGTAGATCGCTTCGTGCACGCCGGCGGCGCCCAGGGAGTGACCGGACAGGCTCTTGGTCGAGCTGATCGCTGGAGCCTTGTCGCCGAACACTTCACGCACACCTTTCATTTCCGCAACGTCGCCGACCGGAGTCGAAGTGCCGTGGGTGTTCAGGTAGTCGATCGGGGTGTCGACGGTGGACAGCGCCTGCTGCATGCAGCGGATCGCGCCTTCGCCGCTCGGGGCAACCATGTCGTAGCCATCGGACGTTGCGCCGTAGCCAACGATCTCGGCGTAGATCTTCGCGCCACGGGCCAGAGCGTGTTCCAGCTCTTCGACGACAACCATGCCGCCGCCGCCAGCGATGACGAAACCGTCACGGTCCTTGTCGTACGCGCGGGAAGCTTGTTCCGGGGTGTCGTTGCGTTTGCTGGACAGGGCGCCCATCGCGTCGAACAGGAACGACTGGCTCCAGTGCTCTTCTTCACCGCCACCGGCGAAGACGATGTCCTGCTTGCCCATCTGGATCTGTTCCATGGCGGTACCGATGCAGTGAGCACTGGTGGCGCAGGCAGAAGCGATGGAGTAGTTCAGGCCCTTGATCTTGAACGGCGTGGCCAGGCAAGCGGAAACGGTGCTGCTCATGGTCCGCGTTACACGGTACGGGCCAACGCGCTTCACGCCTTTCTCACGGAGGATGTCCAGCGCTTCCATCTGGTTCAGCGTGGAAGCACCACCGGAGCCGGCGATCAGGCCGGTACGCGGGTTGGACACTTGCTCTTCGGTCAGGCCGGAGTCAGTGATGGCGTCTTTCATGGCCAGGTAGGCGTAAGCCGCTGCATGGCCGACGAAGCGATAGATCTTGCGATCGATCAGCTCTTCAAGGTTGAGGTCGATGGAGCCGGAAACCTGGCTACGCAGACCCATTTCAGCATATTCCGGGTTGAACCGGATGCCAGGGCGGCTTGCACGCAGGTTAGCGGAGACGGTCTCTTTGTCATTGCCCAGGCACGAAACGATGCCCAGACCAGTGATAACGACGCGGCGCATGCGAATAACCCTTAGAAGTTGTCAGTGGAGGTGAACACGCCGACGCGCAGGCCTTCGGCGGTGTAGATTTCGCGTCCGTCGACACTGACCGAACCATCGGCGATGGCCATGTTCAGCTTGCCCTTGAGGACGCGTTTGATATGAATGTTGTAAGTGACTTTCTTCGCGGTCGGCAGCACCTGACCGAAGAATTTCACCTCGCCCGAACCCAGCGCACGGCCGCGGCCCGGCAGGCCTTGCCAGCCCAGGAAGAAACCGACCAGTTGCCACATGGCATCCAGACCCAGGCAGCCCGGCATCACCGGATCGCCTTCGAAATGGCAGGCGAAGAACCACAGGTCAGGGTTGATATCCAGCTCGGCGACCAATTCACCTTTGCCGTACTTGCCGCCTTCTTCGCTGATATGGGTGATGCGATCCACCATCAGCATGTTCGGGGCGGGCAGTTGCGCGTTACCTGGGCCGAACAGCTCACCGCGACTGCAGCGCAGCAGGTCTTCCCGAGTAAAGGCGTTTTGTTTGGTCATGCGAGCTCCTCAATAATCCCATGCGGCAGGTGGGGCAGATCTTCCCGACCGTTCAAGGCGTTCATGCCTCGAACCGGCAGCCTACTCATAGACTATTGCGTTGTGGTGAAAGTCACAGCACCAAGGACATGAATGTACACTTGTGCACTGAAATTTTTAATCAAGCCCCTTTTGGGGCTCGTTCGGGTGCCTAAGACTGCCGCACTTTCGCTTTTCACGCCAGTCGCAGATGGTCGAAAGGCCCACACTACGACACCCAGCGCTGCAAAATCTGCTGCAGGTCATTGCGTTTGAACGGCTTGGCCAGGTAATCGTTCATCCCCGCCGCCAGACAGGTTTCGCGATCGCCCTGCAAGGCGTTGGCGGTCAGCGCGATGATCGGCACATCGCGGCGTCCGGGCAGGTCGCGGATCTGCCGCGTGGCCTCGTAGCCGTCGATGATCGGCAGCCGGCAATCCATCAGAATCACTTCGAATTCGCCACCCTCGGCACTGCGCACCGCTTGCGCGCCATCGGTCGCCACGCTGACCGCAAAGCCGAGGCTGCGCAGCATCGCTTCGATCACGGTCTGGTTGACCGGGTTGTCTTCGACCAGCAACACATGGCGTCCTTCGCCCTGACCACTACCGTTCAGGGTGCGCGGCGCGGCCAGCGCCGGCATTGCCTGCTTATAGAGCGCCAATGGAATTTCCAGAGTGAACACCGAACCGCGTCCTTCCTCACTCTGCGCGCGCAAGGTGCCGCCCATACGTTCGGCCAAAGTCCGCGCGATCGGCAGACCAAGACCGGTGCCACCGTAACGACGGGAGATCGAACTGTCGGCCTGCTGGAAGGCGTTGAACATCAGCTCCAGACTCTCCGAAGAAATGCCGATGCCGCTGTCGCGCACCGAGCAGGTGAACCACAACAGTTCGTGATCCAACGATTGCCATTGCGCCTCGATGCTGACCCGGCCCTGCTCGGTGAACTTCAAGGCATTGCCGACCAGATTGACCAGAATCTGCCGGATCCGCGTCGGATCGCCCTGCACCTGCAAGCCGCGCATGTCGTCGGGAATGCGCAGATTCAGTGCCAGGCCTCGCTGCACCGCGCTGTGCTGGAACGATTGCGCGCAGGCGCCGATCAGCTCGGCGAGATTGAACGGGATGTGCTCCAGCTCCAGCTCCGAACGTTCGATTCGCGAGAAGTCGAGAATGTCATTGATGACCTTGAGCAGATGTTCGGTCGACTCCGAAGCGAGCGCGGCGTATTCGACTTGCTCCTCGGTCATCTCGGTGGTTTCGAGCAACTGCAACATGCCCAGCACGCCGTTCATGGGCGTGCGCAGTTCATGGCTCATCATCGCCAGAAAATCCGATTTGGCGTTGTTGGCCTTTTCCGCCTCTTCGCGGGTCTGGATCAGCTGCGCCATCGCCTGTTGCTGCTCACGACTGGCCTGCTCCAGCGCTTGGGCAAGGTTGTTGATGTGTTGTGACAGCGCGCCCAGTTCAGTGTCATCGACAATCGGCAACGGGGTTTTGTAATCGCCTTCCTGAATCGCCTTGACCGCATCGCCGATGTCGCGGATCGGCTGCGACAGACTGCCGGCCAAACGACGGGCGACGACAAAAGTGAAGAGCAGGGCGAACAGCGCGAGAATCCCGGCCTTGAACAGGATCTCCTGCTGGCGCTGACTGAACGCATCGTTGGACAGGCCGACGATCACTCGCCCCAGATAATCCTCGCCGGCGGCGCTGTTGCTGACTTTGCCGTCCTGGAAAAAATCATTGTGCAAGGCGATCCGCTGCAAACGCACCGGCGCCTGGAATACTTCGACCTGATGCGGGCGGCTGTGGCTGTCGGCCGGTTGTTCGACATAAACCAGAATTCGGTTGGCGCTGTCCTGCACTTCGAGAAAGCGCACGTTGGGCGTGGCCAGTGTCGCCTTGAGCAGGCTTTCCAGCACTTCGTTGTTGCCGGAGATCACCCCGTATTCCGTGGCAGGCGCCAGTTGGTTGGCAATCAACTGGCCAGTGTGGTTCAGCTCCTGACGCAAGTCCTGGATGCGCACGAAGGTAAAGAAGCTGATCAACAGCAGCGTCAGCAACAGCGCCGGGCCGAGGCTGATCAGCTGCGTGCGGGTGTTGATGTCCCAACGGCGGCGAAAATTCATGGGCGGCGCTCTCCTTCGGCCAAGGCACTGGCGACAGATGCTTCATTCAGCGGTTCGATGCCTAAGGAACGAGCCACCTGCGCATTACTTGAGACTTTGAAACGAGCGGGGTAAAGCGCTCGCGGCCAGGCGCTGGTGGGCTGATCGAGCAAATGGTCGAGGACCGCCAGCCAGTCGCTCTGATCGCTGTAGGTACTGGCAAGGCTGCCAGCGCGAACGAATGCAATGTTGGGGCCGATCAGCGCAACCTGACGCGAGTAGCTGCTGAGCAGGAGGTTTTTCGCCGTTTGCGAGTTGTACAGATCGGGGTCATCGAGGCCGAGCAAGACGTCGCTGCTTTTCAGCACCGCTTGCAGCGGACGGCTGTCGTGAATGTTGTCCCAGCGCTGGCTGACGATCTCCAGATTCAAGGGCCGTGCAGCCGCGCGCAATTCGTCAATGAGGAATTCGCCGTGCTCATCGAACAGCACGCCGACCCGGCGCGCCTGCGGCAAGATCCGCCGGATCAGTTGCAGTTGCCGGCTCAGCGGCGGGTCGCTCCAGAGCAGGCTCAGGCGCGCCGGTTGGGCATCGGCGAAACGCTGGCGCGCCTGCAAGCGGCTGATGCGCAACACCAGCGTCGACGGGCCTTGTGAGTCTTGCAGACGCCAGTCGAGGCTGGGCAGATCGAGCAGGATCAAGCGCAGACTGGCCGGTAATTTGCCCGGTGCCGGCAAACTCGCCAGCGGCTGGAACCGCACGTTGTCGGTCGGGCGCAGTTCACTCAGCGCTTGCACGAAGGCCTGCACGCCGGGGCTTTCCTCGGCGCCGGTCAACAGAATATCCGCCGCTTGCACCGCGACGCCGTGCAGCCACGCGGTCATGAACAGGCAGAGCCCGGCCAGCCAGTGGCCCAGGGTGGGCGTCTTCCGTGACGGGCCGGTGCGCATCCTAGAACTCCAGCTCGGCACTGAAATACATCACCCGGCGTTCATCGTAATTATTGTCGACGAAAGTATTCGGCTGATGGTCGAGGCGCTGCTGCAGCACGCCGGCCAATTGCAGCTGAGCTTTGCCAATGGCGATGCGTTTGGCGATGCGCGTGTCGACGCGTTCGAAGCGATAGCCGTTGAGCGCGTTGTCGCCGTAATAGAAGAGGGCGCTGTTCCAGCCATGGCCCCAATTGCGCAGCCAACCGGCGGAACCGCTGTTGCGCGAGGTCAACTGCTGGTCCAGCGGATTGCTCGCCTCGGCGTCGACGAAGGCGTAGGTCAAACGCAAACGGTCGGCGCTGCTGAGGCGCCAGTCGAGTTGCGTTTCGGTGCCGCGAAAGCGCGAGCTGTTGGCGTTGCTGGCGATGTACTGATTGTTGCGCAGCGGTTCGCTGATCATCCCGGTGATTTCGTCGTAGAACAGCTTCACGTCCACGGCCAGTCCGAGTTCGGCGAAGTAACCGTTGTAGCCCAACTCGCGCGAGCGCATGTGTTCCTGATCGAGATCACCGGGGCCACGGGTCTTGACGAAATAGCGCGCCGACGACTGGCCGTAGGCCGAGGGTCGCAGGTTGCTGACCTGATAGCTCCAGTTGACGTTGTTCTCGAACATGTCCGGCGAGCGGATCGCTTCCGAGTACACCGCGCGCAGGCCATGACGCGGGTTGATCAGGTAGTTGACCGCGAAGCGCGGGGTCAGCGAACTGCCGATCAGTTGCGTGTCTTCGAACATCGCCCCGCCCTGCACCAGCCAGTGCTCGGTGGCGCGCCATTCCAGTTGGCCGAAAGCGCGCCAGGTGGTGTCGTCGAGGGTGCCGTTGAAATAGGTCTCGGAATCGGCACGGTCGTAGCGGTAGTTGAGGCCGCTGACCAGGCGCAGGCTGTCGGACAGGCTGAGGGTGTCCTGCAGTTCGAGGTCGTAGCGCGATTCGCGGGCGCTCTGGTCGATATCGCCGCACAAGGTCTGGCTGGCGCCGTTGCGCCATTGTTCGAGCACTTGATTGGCCAGCGCCATTTCCTGCGGCGTGCCGGGTGCCGCGCCGGGGCCGGTGAACTGGTTGATGTTGCGCGCCAGCCGTTCGGTGTAATTCGGGTTGAGCTGCCACAGCTGCGCCAGCTCGGGGCTGAACGACACCTCGGCATCGCAGGCGCGCCAGACTTGCTGGCGATCCCAGTGCTGCGCCGAACCTTGCACATAAAGGCTGTGTTCGGGGTTGATATCGAGGTTCCAGCGCACCGAACCGGCGTAATCCTTGGCCACCACGTCGGAATTGTTCCCGGCGTCGGTAATCCCCGAGAACACCGGGCGGTAGGTATAAGGTCGCTGATTGCTGCCGTCCTTGGCGTTGAGCTGCCAGTCGAGGCTTTGCCCCTCATTGAGGTCGTGGCTGACCGCCAGGCTCAGACGATTCAAGCGCCGACCGTCGCGATAATCGGCGCCGTTGCGGTTGCTGTCGAAACCGTCATCTTCCTGACCGGACAGCGACAGGCGCAGATCACCGCCGTCCCAACCGGTGCCCTGACTGGCATAAAAGTCGTTGATGCCACGCTGGCCGCGCGTGATCTTCAAACGCGTGCCATGGCTGTCGGCCGGGTGGCGGGTGATGATGTTGATCACCGCCATCAGCGCGTTGGCGCCGTAGCTGACCGTGTTCGGGCCGCGAAACACCTCGATCCGGTCAATGTCTTCCATCGCTACCGGAATATCGCTCCAGTCCACCGTCGCCAGGCCGGCGCGGTACACCGAACGGCCATCGATCAACACCTGCATGCGCCGTGCTTCGCTGGCGTTGGTGCCGTGGTAATTCACCGCCGGCTGATTGCCGTTGATGCTGCCAACCATCATCCCCGGCACCAGTCGCAGCAGCTCGCTGATGTCGCGGGCACCGCTGGCGCTGATCAGTTCGCTGTCGAGAACGGTCATGCTTCCCGGCACTTCCGCCGGCGTCTGCTTCAGGCGCGTAGCGGTAAGCACCTGCGGCAGCGTCTGGCTGTCGACGAACAGATCGTCCGCCAGCACCAGCGGGCTGAACAGCAGCGCCAGGAGCAGCGGCGAGCGCGGGGGAGGAGGGCCAGAAAACACGACACAGCCTGCAGAGAGAAGAATTGGCGCGCATGTTAACCGAGGGCGGCGACTTTTCCAGTGACGTTGCAGGCATTTTCCTAGGTTTTATTGGTCTTCTTCCTACAAATGTCGGTAATTGTTGCTGGGGCTGGCCGCCATCGGGTCGCCCCGTATAATGCCCGGCATCGCCACTGGTATGGATTAACGGATTGCATATGACTGAACAGCACCCGATTGCGGTCCTGGGAGGCGGAAGTTTTGGTACCGCCGTGGCCAATCTGCTGGCCGAGAACGGCCATCAAGTCCTTCAGTGGATGCGTGACCCCGAGCAGGCCGAGGCCATCCGGGTCAATCGCGAAAACCCGCGTTACCTCAAAGGCATCAAGATTCTCCCGGGCGTGACCGCCGTCACCGACCTGCAAGCCACCCTCGACGCCTGCGATCTGTGCTTTGTCGCGCTGCCATCCAGCGCCTTGCGCACGGTACTCGCCGCCCACGCCGAGCGTTTGAGCGGCAAGATGCTGGTCAGCCTGACCAAAGGCATTGAAGCGCAGACCTTCAAGCTGATGAGCCAGATTCTCGAAGAGATCGCCCCGCAGGCGCGCATCGGCGTGTTGTCCGGGCCGAACCTGGCGCGGGAAATCGCCGAGCACGCACTGACCGCCACGGTGGTCGCCAGCGAAGACGAAGAATTGTGCAAAGCGGTGCAAGCCGCCCTTCACGGTCGTACCTTTCGCGTTTACGCCAGCGCCGACCGTTTCGGTGTCGAGCTGGGCGGGGCGTTGAAAAACGTTTACGCGATCATCGCCGGCATGGCGGTGGCATTGGAAATGGGCGAGAACACCAAGAGCATGCTGATCACTCGCGCCTTGGCCGAGATGACCCGCTTCGCGGTGAATCAGGGCGCCAACCCGATGACCTTCCTTGGTCTGGCCGGGGTCGGCGATCTGATCGTCACCTGTTCGTCACCCAAGAGCCGCAACTACCAGGTCGGCTTCGCCCTCGGTCAGGGCTTGAGCCTCGACGAAGCGGTGTCGCGTCTTGGCGAGGTCGCCGAAGGGGTCAACACCCTCAAAGTGCTCAAGGCCAAGTCCCAGGAAGTCGGCGTGTACATGCCGCTGGTCGCCGGGCTGCACGCGATCCTGTTCGAAGGACGCACGCTGGAGCAGGTGATCGGTCTACTGATGCGTGCCGAGCCGAAAACCGACGTCGACTTTATTTCCACCAGCGGTTTCAACTGATTCCGCTGTTACACGGACAGGAAGCAAGCCATGAACGATCCGAAAAGCGAAACCCAGTACGAATCCATCCTCCTGCGGGTGTTGTGGATGATCGTTTATCTGCTGGTCTGGCAAGTCGCGCAGTTCATCCTCGGCGCGGTGGTCTTGGTGCAACTGATCTACCGCCTGATCTACGGCGCACCGAGCGCCAGCCTGATGAATTTCGGCGACAGCCTCAGCCAGTTCCTCGCGCAGATCGGCCGCTTCGGCACGTTCCACAGTGACCAGAAGCCCTGGCCGTTCGCCGACTGGCCAGCGCCGCGCACCCCGGAAGGGGAAGCGCCGCACACCGTCGCCCCGGCCGCGCATCCGGTGCGCGATGAGGAACCCAAACTATGAAACTGTGGGTATTGCGTCATGGTGAGGCGGTGCCTCACGGCTCGAAAATCGATTCCGAGCGCGAGCTGACCGAGCATGGTCGTAAAGAAGTCCTGCGCAGCGCCGCGCATCTGATGGGCCAGCCGCTGACGGCGATCTACGCCAGCCCTTATCTGCGCGCGCAGCAAACCGCGCAGATCGTGCGCGAGGCGCTGGGGTTCGAGCCGGAGATCCGTACGGTCAAGTGGCTGACGCCGGAGAGCGATCCGGACAAGGTGGCCGAGCAATTGGTGTCGGTGAGCAATGTGCTGCTGGTCAGCCACAACCCGTTGGTGGGCAATCTGCTCAGCTATCTGCAACACGGCGCCGGGCATCCGTCGGAGAAGGTCAGTACAGCGGGGCTGGCGGAGCTTGAGCACAGCGAGCTGCTGATTGGCTCGATGAAGCTCAACAGTCTCAAGCACCCTTAACGCCATATCCCTGTGGGAGCGAGCCTGCTCGCGAAGGCGGCGTGTCATTCACCCTTTTTGGGGCTGACATACTGCATTCGCGAGCAGGCTCGCTCCCACATTGATTTCTGCCAATCCGTGAAATTATTTGTTTGAAAATTCCAACCAAGCACTTGCTTGGTTGACTACGCTTGCTCCAGACCAAAAAAAACAGGAGCGAGTCGCATGTCTGCCGCCTTCCGTTTGCCGCTGGACGTGTTCTACGAACGGGAAGCCCGGCACCCGCGCCAGCGCTTTCTGGTGCAGCCCATCGGCGGTGGTCAGGTGGAGACGCTGACGTGGGCCGATGTCGGCCATCAGGCCCGCTGCGCCGCGCACTGGTTGCGGGCGCGGGAGCTACCGCCCGGCAGCCACATCGCCCTGATCTCGAAAAATTGCGCGCACTGGATCATCGCCGATCTGGCGATCTGGATGGCCGGACATGTGTCGGTGCCGCTGTACCCCAATCTCACCGCCGAGTCCGTGGCGCAGGTGCTGACTCATTCGGAAAGTGCGCTGGCGCTCATCGGCAAGCTCGATGACTGGGCAGGCATGGCGCAAGGCGTGCCGACGGGTTTGCCGACTATCAGCCTGCCGCTGCATCCGCCAGGCGAGTTCGATTACAGCTGGGCGGACCTGCAGAGCTGTTCGCCAATTCAGGACGATCCACGCCCCGCCGCCGAGCAATTGGCGACTATCATCTACACCTCCGGCACCACAGGCCTGCCCAAAGGCGTGATGCACAGTTTCGCCAATCTCGGTTTCGCCACCAGTCGCGGCACGCAGCTGTTCGGGCTCAACGAGAACGATCGGCTGCTGTCGTATCTGCCGCTGTGCCACGTTGCCGAGCGCATGTTTGTCGAGTTGGCTTCGATCTATACCGGGCAGACCGTGTTCTTCGCCGAAAGCCTCGAGACTTTCATCACCGATCTGCAGCGCGCGCGGCCTACGGCAATGTTCGGCGTGCCGCGTATCTGGACCAAATTCCAGATGGGTGTGTACAGCAAGATCCCAGCGCAGCGTCTGGACTTCCTCCTCGGGTTGCCCTTCATCGGCAAGCGGGTCGGGCACAAAGTGCTCGCCGGGCTCGGCCTGGATGCCTTGCGCGTGGCGTTGTCCGGCGCCGCGCCGGTGCCGCAGACCTTGCTCGCCTGGTATCAGAAACTTGGCCTCGATGTGCTGGAGGTCTACGGCATGACCGAGGGCTGCGGTTATTCGCATATCTGCCTGCCGGGGCGATACAAGCAAGGCTGGATTGGCCAGCCGTGCCCTGAAGTCGAGGTGCGCATCGATGAGTCCGGCGAAGTGCAGGTGCGCAGCCAGGCCAACATGCTCGGCTATTTCAAGGAACCGCAGAAAACTGCTGAGACACTCACCGCAGACGGCTTTCTGCGCACCGGCGACAAGGGTGAGCAGGACAGCGAAGGGCGCCTGCGCCTGACCGGGCGACTCAAGGAAATCTTCAAGACCAGCAAGGGCAAATACGTCGCGCCGGCGCCGATCGAAAACCGCCTGGCGGTGCATTCACGCATCGAACAAGTGTGCGTGGTCGGCGATGGCCTGAGTGCACCGCTGGGGTTGTGCGTGCTGTCCACCGTCAATCAGCAAGAGCCTCGTGCCAGTCTGCACGCGAGCCTGGAAAAGCTGCTGGAAGAGGTCAACGCCGCCCTCGACAAGCACGAACGCCTGCACCGGCTGGTGGTGGTGAAGGACTACTGGGCGGTGGATAACGGCTTCCTCACGCCGACCCTGAAAATCAAACGCAACGTCATCGAAGACCGCTACGGCGCACGCTTCGAAGAATGGAGCGCGCGCAGCGAGGCGGTGCTGTGGCAGGATTGAGCATCGACTACAACAACAAAGGAAGTCTGCGATGAGCTTGTGGCGTACTACTCCCGACATCGAACAGTTGAACGCAATCCAGAAGAACACCATCGGCGAAGTGCTGGATATTCGCTTCGAAGCCTTCGACGAACAGTCGCTGACCGCGAGCATGGTCATCGACCATCGCACCCACCAGCCTTACGGCCTGCTGCATGGCGGCGCATCGGTGGTGCTGGCGGAAACCGTGGGTTCGATGGCCAGTTATCTGTGCATCGATGCCAGCAAATTCTATTGCGTCGGCCTGGAGATCAACGCCAATCACTTGCGCGGTTTGCGCAGTGGGCGGGTGACGGCGGTGGCCACGCCGATTCATATCGGGCGCACCACGCATGTCTGGGACATCCGTTTGACCAGCGATGAAGGCAAGGCCAGTTGCGTATCGCGCCTGACCATGGCGGTGGTGCCGCTGGGGGAACAGCCGCCGCTGCGTTGACAGGTTGTAGATCAAAAGATCGCAGCCTTCGGTGTTGTGGTCTTTTGCTTGCGAAGCGTCTCCACCACCATTTCTGGCAGTTATGGTCATTGCTGTGGCGCCGGGTCTTGCGGACAATCAACGCCACGATTCCCGCTCATGGATTTGCCCGCATGTCGCAACCGATCTTTTTCGCCCACGCCAACGGCTTCCCCTCGGGGACCTATGGCAAGTTGTTCGCGGCGCTGGCGCCGGAGTATCGGGTCGCGCATCTGGAGCAGCACGCCCATGACCCGCGTTTTCCGGCAGACGACAACTGGTACAACCTGGTCGATGAATTGATCCATCACCTCGAGCAGCAGGAGCAGCCGGTATGGGGCGTCGGCCACTCCTTTGGCGGTCTGCTGCACTTGCACGCGGCGTTGCGCTGTCCCGAGCTGTATCGCGGCGTGGTGATGCTCGACTCGCCGGTGCTGACCCGCACCGATCAGTGGGTGATTCGCGCGGCCAAGCGCTTTGGTTTCATTGACCGGCTGACCCCGGCCGGGCGCACCCTCGGACGCCGTGAAGAATTCGCCGATCTCGACAGTGCACGCAGTTACTTTTCCGGCAAAACCCTGTTTCGCGGCTTCGATCCGGAATGCTTCGATGCCTACCTGCAACACGGTTTGCATCAGGTCGACGACAAGCTGCGTCTGCGTTTCGACCCGGCCACGGAAATCAGCATTTATCGCGGCGTGCCGCACACCAGTCCGGGGCGCACCCGCCAGTTGCAGGTGCCGCTGGCCATCGTGCGCGGGCACAAGAGCCGCGTGGTCATGCGCCATCACACACGTTTCGTCTCGCGCCTGCCCCAAGGCGAGGCGCTGAGCATGCCCGGCGGGCACATGTTCCCGCTGGAGCGCCCGCAGGACACGGCACGGCTGCTTAAGAGCCTGTTCATGCGCTGGGAACAGCGGCAGAACAAGGATTGCGCATGAGCCCGACCTGCGAAGAAGTGCGCCTGAACCTGCCGCATATCGAGTTGGCCGTGCATCTGTTCGGCCCCGAGGACGGCCTGCCGGTGATCGCGTTGCACGGCTGGCTCGACAACGCCAACAGCTTTGCCCGGCTGGCGCCGAAGCTCCACGGTTTGCGTATCGTCGCGCTGGACATGGCCGGCCACGGTCATTCCGCTCATCGACCAAGCGGCGCCGGTTATGCCCTGTGGGACTACGCCCATGATGTGCTGCAAGTCGCCGAGCAGCTGGGCTGGAAGCGTTTCGGCCTGCTCGGACATTCAATGGGCGCGATTGTCTCGATGGTGCTGGCCGGTTCGCTGCCTGAACGCATCAGCCATCTGGCGCTCATCGATGGCGTGATTCCTCCGACAGACAAAGGCGAAAACGCCGCCGAGCGCATGGGCATGGCCCTGCAGGCGCAACTTGATCTGCGGGAAAAGCGCAAACCGGTCTATACCACACTCGAGCGTGCCATCGAGGCGCGGATGAAGGGCCTGGTGGCAGTCAGTCGCGAGGCCGCCGAACTGTTGGCCCAGCGCGGTTTGATGCCGGTCCCCGGCGGTTACACCTGGCGCACCGACAATCGCCTGACCCTGCCATCGCCGCTGCGCCTGACGGAAGAACAGGCAATGGCGTTTGCCTCGCGCGTCAGTTGCCCGGCGCATCTGGTAGTCGCGGCGGATGGCATGCTGGCCAGGCATCCTGAGTTGCTGCAGCGTCTACCCTTCAGTCACGAACAGTTGCCGGGCGGGCATCATCTGCACCTGAATGACGAGGCTGGCGCAGGTCTTGTAGCAGACTGTTTCAATCGCTTCTTCGCCATGCCTTGACTTGCTACCGGCAACTGCCGAGGCTGGGCGGGTTGAAACAGGAGACAAACTTGATGGATTTCTATACCGCTGCGACCCCGACCCGCCCAGCCATGACCGTCCGGTGAGCCTGACTATGCGGCCACTCAGTCTTTTCGCGCTGTGCTGCTTCAGCTCCTTGTCCTTCGCTGCCGATGTGCCGGGCAGCCAGGATCTGCAAATCGTGCCGCGTCTGGCCGACGCACAGATCGTCGACTATCGCCCGGCGGCCGAGCTGGAGCGCATCTACCCGCTGGGTTCGATCCGCAAGATCAGCGGCCAGTTGCGCTTCGACGGTCAGGTCACCGCCCGTGGCCAGACCACCTCGGTAACCTACGAGTTGCCGCCGGAACATTCCGCCACCGAAGCCTTCACCGCCGCCCGCGAAGCCCTGCAACAGCAGGACGCCGAATTGCTGTTCTGGTGCCAGGCCCGCGATTGCGGCGAAAGCAGCCTGTGGGCCAACGAGGTGTTCGGCAACGCCAAGCTGTATGGCGCTGACGAGCAGCAGGCTTATCTGTTGCTCCGGCTGGCGGCGCCAAAGGACAACACGCTGGTGGCGCTCTACAGCATCACTCGCGGCAATCGCAAAGCCTATCTGCATGTCGAACAGTTCGAGGCGACTGCGCCGTTGGGCGAGTTGTTGCCGACCTCGGCGACCCTGCTGCGCCAGTTGAAAAGCACTGGTGAGCTGGATTTCCCGAAACTGGTCGAGGAGCCGGATGCCACCTGGTTGCGCCTGATTTCCCGTGGCCTGAATCTCGACACGACCTTGCGGGTCACGGTTTCCGGGCCCAAGGCCGAAGCCTGGCGGCAGGCGTTGATCACTCAGGGCGTACGGGCGGCGCGTCTGGAGACCGGCAATCTCGAAGGCTCTGGCCTGCGCATCGACCTGTTGCGATAAGCTGTGCCGGGCGAGCATGCACGCAGTGTTCGCCTACTCTTTCGCTGACTGACTTTGCCGAGACTTCCCATGCTCAATAACGATCGCCTGCTGGTGCAGATTCTGCTGCTGGTGTTGTTTGGTGCCAGCCTGTGGGTGATGGCGCCGTTCTGGTCGGCGCTGTTCTGGGGCGCGGTGCTGGCGTTCGCCAGTTGGCCGCTGATGCGTTTGTTGACCCGCGCGCTCAATGGCCGCGAATCGCTGGCCGCGTTGATCCTCACACTGGGCTGGATGTTGCTGGTGGCGGCGCCGCTGGTGTGGCTGGGTTTCAATCTTGCCGATCATGTGCGCGATGCCACGGCATTCATCAAGGATGTGCAGGTCGACGGCTTGCCGGAAGCGCCCACCTGGCTTGGCAGCGTGCCTTTGGTTGGTGAGCGACTGGTGGCGATGTGGGACAGCATCGATCAGCAGGGCGCGGCGTTGATGGTCTCGATCAAGCCGTATCTGGGCCAGGTCGGCAACTGGCTGCTGGCGCGCAGTGCGCAGATCGGTGGCGGGATTCTCGAGCTGACGCTGAGCCTGGTGTTCGTGTTCTTTTTCTACCGTGACGGGCCACGACTGGCGGCGTTTGTGCACAGTCTGTTGCAGCGCTTGATTGGCGATCGTGCCGGTTATTACATCGAATTGGTGGCGGGCACGGTGCAGCGGGTGGTCAACGGCGTGATTGGTACGGCGGCGGCGCAGGCGGTGCTGGCGTTGATCGGCTTTTTCATTGCCGGGGTCCCTGGGGCGCTGGTGCTGGGGATCGTCACGTTTATGTTGAGTCTGATTCCGATGGGGCCACCGCTGGTGTGGGTGCCGGCCACGGCTTGGCTGGTGTGGAAGGGTGAGTACGGGATGGCGATCTTTCTCGGGATCTGGGGGACGTTCATCATCAGTGGCGTGGACAATGTGCTCAAGCCGTATCTGATCAGCCGTGGCGGTAATCTGCCGTTGGTGATTGTATTGCTCGGGGTGTTTGGCGGGTTGATTGCGTTTGGCTTTATCGGGTTGTTTATTGGGCCTACTTTGTTGGCGGTGGCTTATAGTCTTTTGACGGATTGGAGTAAGAGTCAGGCTCGGGTCTAGGGGGGGCTTGGCGGCCTTTGGGCCGACCATGCTCTTGGGGTTTTGGGTGAATATCCGTTTCTGCGGGTGTTGCGGATTACGGTTCCGCCCTTACGGCGGGTCACCTTTTTCAAACGCCAAAAAGGTAACCCAAAAGGCTTGCTCCTGCGTTCAGCCCTCGCAGGCTCGGGTTCCTTCGCTGCGGGATCGATCCGGGCGCAGCGGCTACGGTTTGCTTCGCTGCACCTCCTTCCGCTGTGTCTGGCTGCGCCAGACGGTCGCTGCGCTCCCACGCCCGGATCAATCCCTCCACTCAGCCTTCCGACGTCGCCGGTGGATCAAGATCAAGAGCACTCGAGCTTGCGTTCATTGTTGAGTGGGGCGGCTTCGCCGCGGGCAGCTGCGCTGCTTTGCTTTTGCTTTTGCTTTTGATTTTGATTTTGATTTTGTGGGAGCGAGCCTGCTCGCGAAGGCGGCCTGGCAGCCGACCATATCTCTCTGAAACCACTCGATCCCTGTGGGAGCTGGCTTGCCAGCGATAGCGCCCTCACATCCAACCAATATCTACCGAATACACTCAGTTTCATTGTGGGAGCGAGCCTGCTCGCGAAGGCGGCCTGGCAGCCAACCCATCTCTCTCTGAAACCACTAGATCCCTGTGGGAGCTGGCTTGCCAGCGATAGCGCCTCCACATCCAACCAATATCTACCGATACACTCAGTTTCATTGTGGGAGCGAGCTTGCTCGCGAAGAGGCCGATACATTCAACAGATGCATTGAATCATCAGACGCTTTCGCGAGCAGGCTCGCTCCCTCTTCAAGTCGGCTGAGCTTCAGCCCCGTGGCAACCGGACAACGGCGGTCAGCCCACCACCCGGTGTTTCTTCCAGATTCAACCGCCCACCCAATCGCTGCGCGGCTTCGCGGGCGATGGTCATGCCCAGCCCTACGCCGCCGGAGTTGCGGTTACGCGAGCCTTCCAGTCGGTAGAACGGTTCAAACACGGCTTCACGCTGGTCCTCAGCAATCCCCGGCCCGTGATCAATCACCCGAATCAGCAATTCCTCACGCTGTTCCAACAGTTCAATCTGCGCCTGTCCGGCGTAACGCAGGGCGTTGTCCAGCAGGTTGTTGATGCACGAGCGCAGCGCCATCGGTTGTACTGGCAAAGGCGCGCAGTGGCCGCTGGCCTGTACATCGGCGCCCTGGTCCTGGGCGTTCTCGCACAGCGATTCGACCAGCGCCTGCACGTCCAGCAACTGCAAGGCTTCGCTGGTGCGTTGTTCGTGCAGATAGGTGAGGGTGGCGTCGAGCATGCCGATCATGTCGTCCAGGTCCTGGCGCATCTGGCTTTGCAGTTTGTCGTCGCTGATGTTTTCCAGGCGCAGTTTCAGGCGTGACAGTGGCGTGCGCAGGTCGTGGGAGACGGCGCCGAGCATGCGCGCGCGTTGCTGGACCTGTTCGCGGATGCGCCGTTGCATGAGGTTGAAGGTGTGGGCCGCTTGCCGGGCTTCGCGCGGGCCGGATTCGTCGAGGGGGTCGCTGTCGAGGTCTTCGCTCAGGCGCTCGGCGGCGTCGCTCAGGCGCTGGATCGGCCGGCTGAGCAGCTTGGCGCCGTACCATGCGGCAATCATCAGAGTGATGAACTGAAAGGTCAGCGGTACCACCGGGCCACCGAACCAGGGGCGTGTTTGCCTCGGTGGGTAAGCGGCGTTGTGCAGCGGCGGTTGGCCGTCGATGTTCGTTGAGAACTCTGGCGGTGGTGGG